>CAZDGY010000236.1:0-8446 GCA_964504685.1 uncultured Kofleriaceae bacterium
TTCGGTAGATCGGGATAGAAGTAGTGCTTGCGCGCGAACCGCGAGCGCGCGCGGATCTTCGAGCCGGTGGCGATGCCGAGCTTGAGCGCGAGCTCGAGCGCGGCGCGATTGAACACCGGCAGCGTGCCGGGTAAGCCGAGCACGACCGGATCGGTGAGCGAGTTCGGAGGCGCGCCGAATTCCACCGCCGACGACGAGAACGCCTTCGACTTCGTCGCGAGTTGGACGTGGACCTCGAGGCCGATCACCGGCTCCCAGTCTTGCGGCGGACTGCTCGGCTCGACGATCACGGCGGGCTCCCGATCGGACACACCTCTTCGATCGCAGCGGCCGCGCGCAGTAGCGTCGGCTCGTCGAGCGGCTTGCCGAGCAGCTGCGCGCCGATCGGCAGCCGCTCGCTGGTCAGTCCGCACGGCACGCTGATGCCCGGCAGCCCCGCGAGGTTGCACGACAGCGTGAACACGTCGCCGAGGTACATGTCGAGCGGGCTCGCCTTTGCGCCGAACCGATAAGCGGCGGTCGGCGTCGTCGGCGTGAGCACGACATCGCAGAAGTGGAACGCCTTGTCGAAGTCGCGCTTGATCAGCGTGCGCACTTGCTGCGCCTTCTTGTAGTACGCGTCGTAGTAGCCGCTGCGCAGCGCGTACGTGCCGAGCATGATCCGGCGCTTGACCTCGGGGCCGAAGCCGGCGCCGCGCGACTTGCGATAGAGCTCGAGCAAATCGTTCGCCGGCTCGCGGTGGCCAAAGCGAATGCCGTCGTAGCGCGCGAGGTTCGATGACGCCTCGGCCGGCGCGACGATGTAGTACGCGGCGAGCGCGAGGTGCGTATGCGGCAGCGTGATGTCGACGATCTCGGCGCCGCGATCGCGCAACGCGGCGATCGCGCGATCGACCCCGGCGCGGACTTCGGGATCGACGTTACCGGCGCCATCGAAGTACTCGTGTGGCAAGCCGACGCGCAGGCCCTTCACGTCACCGAACGGGCACGGCGGCACCTTCTCGTCGAGCGAGGTCGCGTCGCGCGGATCGAAGCCCGCGATCGCTTCGAAGATCAACGCGGCGTCTTCGACGGTGCGCGCGAGCGGCCCGACTTGATCGAGCGACGACGCGAACGCGACCACGCCGTAACGCGACACGCGCCCGTACGTGGGCTTCAGGCCGACGACGCCGCAGAACGCGGCCGGTTGCCGGATCGACCCACCGGTGTCGGTGCCGAGGCTAGCGGCGCCGAGTCGAGCCGCGACCGCCGCCGAGCTTCCGCCCGAGCTGCCGCCGGGCACGCGGGTCGGATCCCACGGGTTCTTGGTCGGCCGAAACGCGCTGCGCTCGGTCGAGGAGCCCATCGCGAACTCGTCGCAGTTGACCTTGCCGAGCACGATCGCGCCCGCCGCACGCAGCTTCTCGACGACGGTCGCGTCGTACGGCGGGATCCAGCCGGCGAGCATCTTCGAGCCGGCGGTGGTCGCGAGGCCCTTGGTCACGATCACGTCCTTCAACGAGATCGGTACGCCCGCGAGCTTCGGCAACGGCGCGCGTGCGTCGCGCATGCGATCGATGATCTCGGCGGCGGCGCGTGCGCCCGCCTCGTCGATCGCGAGGTACGCGCCGACCGCGGGATCGCACTTCGCGATCCGTGCGAGATGCGCATCGACGACCTCCGCGGCGCTGTGCTGTCCGGTCGCGATCGCACGCGCGGTGGCCGCGACCGTCAGCTCGATCACTAGTCGTTCCCCGGGATGATCGCGGGTACTACGAATTCATCGCCGGCACGGGCCGGCGCTGCGCGCAGCGCGTCGTCGACCGACAGCGACGGCAACGCGACGTCCGGGCGCAACCGGAGATCAAGCGGCACCGCGTGGGTCATCGCCGGCACGTCGGTCGTATCGACCGCCGCGAGCTCGGAAAAATGCGCGAGCACGATACCGAGCTCGCTCGCGATCTGATCGAGCTCCGCCGGCTCCAGGTGCAGCCGGGCGAGCAGCGCTAGCTGTTCGAGCTCGGCACGCGTCACGGCGGCGGAGGGATGAAGCTGGGGCTGACGAGCCGACCCGCTAGATCTGCACCGATCGCGAGGTACTCGTCGGCGGCACGACCGGCGGCCACCGGGTCGCCCTTCTCGATCGCAGCGATGATGTCGCGATGATGCTTGCGCACCGCCTCACCCGAGAACGCGAGGTTCGCGAGCAACGGCATGAACCCACGTACGCCGTCGCGAACGGTGTTGATCAACAGCAGCATGACTTGGTTGCCGGTCAGCTGTGCCAGCGCGACGTAGAACTCGAAGTCGAGCTCGAACAGCTCGAGCGTCGTCGCGGCGGCATCGGCGCGATCGGCGACCGCGCGCACCTTGGCGACGCTGTCTTTGCCGCGAGCGGCCGCGAGCTTCGCCATCTCGCGTCCGAAAATGCGGCGGAACTCGAGCAAGTCGCGAATCATGTCGGGCTTGCCGCCGCCGATCGGCAGCAGGTGTTGCACGAGCTCGATCCCGCCGGTCTCCATGAAGTTGGTGACCCGCGTCCCGTCGCCCTGGCGAATCCGCACGAGCCCGAGGTGCTCGAGCTTCTTCAACGCCTCGCGCAGCGAAGCACGGTTGACCTTGAGCCGCTTCGACAGCTCGCGCTCCGGCGGCAGCTTACTGCCCGGCGCGTACTGACCGGTCAAGATCAGCGAACGCAGCTGCTCCGTAATCTCTTCGGCGACCCGCTGTTTCTCCACCGGTTTGAGCATCCGCGCCCCTCGAAGCCTAACCCGGACGAGGCACAAAGATGAAGACCATGCGACGTCGGCTTGAGGCGATACGCTGGGGCGTGGTACCTGCTCGATCATGTCGGGTCAGCCCGCGGTGAGTGCACCGCCTGCGCCTCGCGTGCTCGTCATCGATGACGGCAAGCGCCTCGACGTGTTCGACGTGCTCGGCATCACCGACGGTGTGGTCAGGGTCCGCTCGCCGTATCTGTTCGAAGTCGGCGAGCAGCTCAAGGTCCGGATCGAGCGCGAAGGTAGCGCGAGCGAGGCGATGGCCCGGGTCCGCGCACATGTCGGCGTCGGGGACGATAAGGTCACCGAGCTCGAGCTATCGGAAGAGACCCCGCCGACCCGGATCGTGTCTGGATGACGATCGCCGACCTCGACGAGGTGACCTACGACCTCGAGGTCGACGGCGAGGAGGTTCGCCGCGAGACCGCTCGCGCGGTGTGGGAGCGCTCCGGCTGGGCGACCGTCGCGATCGCGTTTGCCGAGCGCGCGAAGGACGGCGGCTGGACCAGCAAGCTCGCGCTGCTCCGGTTCCGGCGCATCCACGACGCGTGGTCCCGCCAGAGTCACATCACACTCGGCGACGGTGACGCGCGCGAGCTCGCCCAGTTCGTCGGTCGCTCGTTCCCGGCGTAATCGAAGCTTCATCGCGGTTTCATCACGCCTTCATCCGGTGATCAGCCGCCATCGCGAGCATCGAGGTCATGCGATGCGTTCCGTGGTTGCTCGTCGCCGCATGCACGCCGCATCGCGATGTCACGACGATCGTGCTGCGCGATCCGAGTCGAGTCACCGTCGCGATCGCGACGCCGAGCGGTCCGGTCGAGCTTCTGCACGAGGGCGAGGGCCACGCCGACATCCCGGCGACCCGCCCGCCCTATCTCGACTTGGCGCGCAGCGAAGCCTGGATCGAACGCGACCCGAGCCGTCTCGACGTTTGGTGTCCGCACTGCGGCGACGACAAGCGGCGCACACCGGTTCTCGGCGACCGCCTGCTGCTCGATGGCACGCTCGCGCAGGTCACGCACGTAGGGAGCGACGTGCGCGCGCACTTCGTGTTTCGGTCGACGTCGCAACTCGGCGCGCCATCGTTGCCGCGGCTCGCGCTCGACCTCGTCACACCGGCGGATAACGTCAGCTCGATCGACTACGAACGCGTCATCGATACCATCACGCGCGATCGCAGGTATGGGCTAGGTAGCCTCGTGTTTATCGGCGCGTTTCTGTCGGTGGTCGGCACGACGCTGGTCGCGGTCGGTCACCACGAGCACGAGACCGGCCTCGAGCTCGCCGGGGTGGGCCCAGCGCTGGCCGGCGTGGGCGTGCTGATCGCGTCGTTCAGCCTGCGCGATGCCCCGCCGAGCACGTGGCGCGGCCGCCATCGTCGCTGACGTCAGCGCTTCGACTTGAGCCGCGACTCGAGGATTCGGATCTCGGCCTTCGCATCGGCGTGATGCGGCTTGTCGGCGAGCACCTGCTGGAACAACTCGAGTGCTTCGCGTTCGCGACCGAGCATGCGCTCGACTCGCCCGAGGTAGAACCGCGCGGTCACCGACTTCTCCGATTGCGCGGCTGCCTTCGACAGCTGGGTGCGCGTCGTCGCGGCGACCGCCATCTTGTCCGGCGCAGCAGCGAACTTCGCCCACACGAGTAGCGCGTTGTACTCGGACTCGTTCGGCTGGAGCTCGACTGCGGTCGTGAACTCCGCGATCGCGGTCGTCAGCTGGTCGCGTCGCAGCGCCATCTCGCCGAGCTTGAACGCCTCCTCGGCGCGCATCACGCGCATCGCGAGTTGGTCGGCCTTGGCATCCTCGGCGCGCACCGCCGCCTCGCCGCCACGCCGCAGCACGGTGATGTACTCGGACCGACGCTGCGGGTCGCTCAGCGTCGCGAACGCCGTGTTGATCGCCGCGAACAACCGCTGGGCATCGCGGCGAGCATCGGGGATGCCAAGCGCCGCCAGCCGATCGGGGTGGAGCTTGCGCGCGAGCGTGAAGTACGCGCCGCGCACGGCGTCCGCCGCGCTATCCACCGGCAGGCCGAGCAGCGTGAAGTGATCAGCTCCGCTATCGAGCCGTGGCACGAGCTCGACGATCAACGCCTCGGTCTCGCGCGTCGCCGCACTGTCGCGACGCGGGCGCGTGATCGGCGGCTGGCTCGACGAGCGCTGCGGTCGCGGTTTCGCCATCTGCGTTGGCGGCGCGCCGCTCGGCGGGCGCAACCGAACGACCTCGTCTCCGGTCGGCGTCCTGGCGTACTGCGACGATGTGGTCGTCCGCGACTCCGGCGGCGACGTTGGCGTTCGGCCCATCGACGGCGGAGGCGACGTGGGCGTCCGACCCATCGGCGGCGGTGTCGTCGTGCGCGATGGCGTCGGCGGATTATCGCGGCTCGACGCGCGACTCATCACCGGCCGATCGCCGGTCGCGGTGCGCGCTTGCGCTGGCGTCGCGGTCGGCCCGCTGACCGGGCTCGACGCGCGCGGACGCGGCACCGCGGTGGGGCCGCTGGTCGGACTCGATGCGCGCATCGAGACGGGAGATCCGGTCGACGAGCGGTCGCGCTGTAGCGTCGCACCGTCGGTGGGTTGATCGATCGGCGGTCGCGACGGCGGCTTGCGCAACCGTGGAATCGCGGTCGTCGTGCGGTTGACCGGCTCGGTCGCGTCGGCCGCGCCGCATGACACCAACGAGTACGCGATCGCGCGAATCGTGCGTCCGTCGATCTCGGGGTACGCGATCAGGACCTCGGACAGGTTCGCACCGTCGCGCAGCGCGACGACGACCGCGCGATCGGACTCGGAGAACCCGAACAGGGCGAGGTCGGGTGTCGCCTCCGGTCGGAGCTTGAAGTAGCCGCCCATCTGGCCGAGCTCGAGCGACAGCCGTTGTTCGAGCAAGTTGTTGACCGCGCCGAGGTAGACGATCGTGCGGATGTCGAGCTCACCGCCGGAGATGATCGGCAGCGAGACCTGATCGTCGACGACAAACTCGCCGCGCTCGATCGAGAACGTGCGAGCGTCGCGTTGCGCGTTGACTCTGCGGCGCAGGCGTTGCGCTTGCTCGGGCGACAGCTTCGCCAGCTCGGCGATCACGTCGACTTCGTCGCGGTTAGGCGCGGCCGCCAGCCGGCGCGCGATCTCGCCGACCTGACTCGACGACACCAGATGGCCGGTGAGCGCGACCCGCGCCGCCGAATCGTTCGCGAGCGGCGACGATGCACCGACGACGATGCCGCGGGCGAACGCGATGCAATACGCCTTGCCGTCGCTGGTCAGGGTCAGCTGGCCCGACAACCCGCGCAGCGCGAGCGCGCCGAGCGTGCGGCCCCATGGCCGGTCCGAAACGTTGCCGCGCGCCAGCTCGGTCATCGTCGGCGATTCCGCAACAGTCGGCGCGCGAGGTACGCGACCGCAGCTATGGCCACCACGATCACGACCAAGCCGACCACCTCCGGGTTGCCCACGGCATAACCCCACCACGCAGCGACTACGGCGGTCGACCCGTTCATCCTCACCAAGGATGGTGGGACCGGCAAGTGGAGTCAATCGCAGGACCGCTGCTAGAATCGGCCGGTGAGTACTTCGTTCCCGCTCGATGGCGCCCGCGTTCGGTTCGCTGGCGACACGAACATCGGCCGCAAGCGCGACCACAACGAGGACTCGATCGCCCTGCCCGAGACCGGCGAACGGCTCGCGATCGTCTGCGACGGCATGGGCGGTCACGCGTCGGGCGAGGTTGCGAGTCGGCTCGCGGTCGAGCTGATCGTCGATCACTTCACCGAGACCGGCCGCCAGCAAGTGCTGACCTGGCCGTACAAAGTCGACCGCGACATGCGCAAGGACGTCAATCGCATGGTCACCGGGATCATGCTCGCGAACCTCGAGATCTGGGAGCGCTCGCAACGCGAGCAGCGGTTCAAGGGCATGGGCACGACCTGCGTCGCGCTGTACTTCCTCGACGATCACCTCGTGATCGGTCACGTCGGCGACAGTCGCTGCTATCGCGCGCGCGGCACCGAGCTAACGCAGCTGACCGAGGATCACTCGCTGATCAACGACTACATCCGGATGAAGCGCGTCACGCCGGAAGAAGCCGAGAACTGGCCGCACAAGAACGTGATCGTGCGTGCGCTCGGCATGAAAGAGACCGTCCAGGTCGACATCATTACCGAGCAGCCGCGCGTCGGTGACATCTATCTGATGTGCTCGGACGGCCTGACCGGCATGCTCAAGGACGACGTGATCCAGCACGTGCTGATGACCGAGAAGGATCTCGATCGCGCGGCGGAGCGGCTGATCACCGCGGCGAACGAAGAAGGTGGGGTCGACAACATCTCGGTCGTGCTCGCGCGAGTCGAGGCGGCGTGACCCGGGCGCTCGCGATCGCCACTTGGCTGGTCGCCGCGGCGTGCAGCAAGTCCGATTCGCCGACCAAGCCGGCGCCCGCGCAGGATCGGCCGCCGCCGATGTCGGAAGCCGAGCTGACGCGCGCGAACGACGCGTGCACCGACTACCTCGCGCGGGTGTGCAAGTGCGGCGAGACGGTCGACGCGGCGAAGAAGATCTGCGCGGACAGCCAGGCGTTGCCCGCCGCGCTCAAGATGAGCGTCGATCTCGCGACCGCGACCGACGCCGAGAAGCTCGACGTGCTGCGCGCGCAGACCAGCATTCGCCGGATATCGAAGACATGCATCGACGGTGCGGCGCAACTGCCCGCGCTCGGCTGTCAGTGAACCGCTCGTTCGTGCTGCTCGCGCTGGTCGCGTGCGGCTCTCGCGCGCCAATCCCGGCGCCGCCGTCTATCGACGACAAACGCTCGCTCGCGGCCGAGCACTGCCCGACGATCGCGGCGCCGTACTTCTATCGCGTCGCCAAGGCCGGCCCACCGTCGTATCTGCTCGGCACTTTTCACGCGGCCGTTCCGCTAGCGAAGTTTCCATCCGAGGTGGCCGATGACATCCGTGCCGCGCGGCTCGTCGTGTTCGAAACGCGGCCAGGCGACGACGACGGCGATGACGGCGGGCAACCCGCACGGGCTACGCCCCCGAGCTCACTCGCCGACGCTGTCGGACCCGACCGTTGGAAGCACTACCGCGAGCTCGCCGGGCCGGAGACCGCCAACGCGGTCGAGCATCGCAAGCCCGAGGTCGCGGTGATCAGCCTGCTCGTCCTCTACGTCGATACGAGCGTGGCTCTGCGGGAAGACATCACCGCCGTGGCGCAGCAAGCGGGCGTCGCGATCGACGGGCTCGAGACCGACGCCTTCCAGCAAGCGCTGATCGGCAAGCAGCTCGACACTCGGCTCCTCAAGGCGGTGATCGAGCAGACGCCCGACCGAGCGACGCTCGCGCGCAACTTCACCGAGTCGCTCGAGCACTACTGCAAGGGCGATCGCACCGATGCCGGTACCGACGCGGAGGATCGCGCCGACATGAAGAAAGCCGGGTACAGCGACGCCGAGATCGACGCGATCGACGACGAGATGGTCTACGCGCGCAACCGGTCGTGGATCCCGAAGCTCGAAGACATGTTCGCGACCGGCAACGTCTTCGTCGCGGTCGGCGCCGACCATTTGCGCGGTCCGAAGGGCGTCGTCGAGCTGCTGAAGGCGCGCGGCTGGGCGGTCGAGCGCTTTGATCCAACCGCACCGCCATTCGGCGGTGCTGCCGGCCGGGCGCAGGTCCCCGCC
>CAZDGY010000237.1:0-8446 GCA_964504685.1 uncultured Kofleriaceae bacterium
GGATCAACGCGAAGAAGGCGCTGCGCTTTCTCGACGACCACGACGAAGAGCTGATCGGCAACGGCCACCTCGAGCTCAGCATCTACGTGCGCCAGCACAAGGCGACGCTGCGCTTGACCGAGCACAAGACGGTCGCGTGGCTCGCCGAAGGCGGCGCGCTCGAGCACGAAGTCGGCACATGGTTCGGCGAGCTCGGCGTGCCGCACGTCGATACGCTCGTCACCGTGCGCGATGCGCCGCACTTCCACTATCGTCCGGCGAAGAGCCTCGATCGCAAGAAGCTCGGCATCGAGCTGTTCCGCCAGCGGCTGCGCAAGGTCGCGATCGTGCCGGTCGCGTAGGCGAGCTGTTACAAACCGCGAATGCGACTCGCGGCGGGCGTTCCGTCTTACGACGCATGCCAACGAGTACACGACTTCTCGCAGCCTCCGCCGCACTGCTGTTCGCGACGGCGCTCGTGTCGGCAAACCCGATCGACCACGCAGTCGACACCCTGGGCATCGACAAGGCGTACAAGCCGACGTTGGGGCCGGTCACCGTATCGATCACGCCCGCGATGAAGGAGAAGCCGAATCCCGGCGACACGACGACGATCTACTCGTCGAAGGTGATCAGGAAGCTCGGCAAGAATGCGTGCTTCGCGGTCGCGGTGGCAGCGCCGAAGGACACCCAGCTGTTCGCCTATATCGGGGCTGCGAGCGCCGGAGACTACGCCGATAAGGCATCCGACGGCGGCTCGGGTGACCCGGTCGGGATCCAGTTCTGCACCGTGATCAACCAGGACATCATGCTGATGTTCATGACCGACAAGCCCGGTGACGTTCAGTACAGCGTGTTCACGAAGACGCCCGCGTATACGGCGGCGCAAGTCAAACAGGCGGTCGATGACTGCGTCGCCGAATGCTCAGCTCGCCTTCGCGTCTGCCTCGATTTCCATGGCCATACGCGCGGCGAGCGCGCCGACTGTGAAGACAAACGACAGACCTGTGCACGCTCGTGCCGAGGTGACTAGGTCCGCTAATAGCGCAGCAGCGCGAGCAGCGGCGAGGTCAGCGCGGTCGTCACGACCGCCATCACGACGAGCATCGTGAACAGCGTCGGCGACAGGATGCCGAGATCGAGGCCGAGATTGAGCACGACGAGCTCGACCAGGCCGCGCGTGTTCATCAACACGCCGAGCGCGGTCGCCTCTCGGTTGTCGCTGCCGGTCAGGCGCGCGGCGACGAATGCACCGCCGAACTTGCCGATGCACGCGATCGCGACGATGCCGCCGCAGATCAGCCACTCGCTGCTCGTGTGGACGAGCCCGATCTGCGTGCGCGTCCCGGTGAACGCGAAGTAGACCGGCAAGAACAACACGACGACGAGGTCGTGCAGACGCTCGCGGAGGTCGCGGGCGAGCGCGGTGTCGTGCGGCACGAGCGCGCCGACGAGGAACGCGCCGAACAGCGCATGGATGCCAATCGCTTCGGTCGCGAGCGCCGACAGCAGCAACGCGAACAGCACGAACGCGACCGTGCCCGCGCCGAGCTCGGACTCGCGATCTCTGCGCGCGACGAGCCGCGCGAGCACCGGCCGACCGACGACGATCATGGCGACGACAAAGCCAGCGGCCAGCGCGAGCGTTACCAGTCCCCCGCCGGCCTGGGCGTGGACGATGCTGACGATGAACGCGAGCAAGCACCACGCGGTGACGTCGTCGACCGCCGCACAGGTGATCGCGAGCACGCCGAGCCGGGTGCCGGCGAGCCCTCGGTCGGTCAGGATCCGCGCGAGCACCGGGAACGCGGTGATCGACATCGACACGCCGATGAACAACGCGAACGAGGTGAACGGCACGTCGCTGGTCGCCAGCCGAGGATACAGCCACAGCGCCATCACGCTGCCGAGCAAGAACGGCAACGTGATGCTCGCGTGCGAGATCGCGATCGTCGCGCGCGCACGTTGGCGGACCACGCTGGCGTCGAGCTCGAGCCCGACCATGAACATGAAGAGGATGACCCCGACCTGGGCGATCACCGACAGCGCGGGCGACACGCTCGCCGGCAGCGCATACGCGGCGACGTCCGGCGCGATGCGACCGAGCAGCGACGGGCCGAGCAGGATGCCGGCGACGACCTCTCCGATCACCGCCGGCTGTGCGATCCGTTCGAACAAGAAGCCGAGCGCGCGTGCGGTCGCGATGATCACGACGAGCGCGAGCAGCACGTGGAACAGCGGCACCTGGCCGGTAACGACGGGCGCGCCACCATCGTGATGTAGCGGGGCGCCGGCCGCGACGAGCGCAGCGCCTTGCTCGCGCACGAGCAGAAAGCCGCCGATCGCTACCGCTAGAATCAGCGCGTATGCGACGGGTGCGCGCCAGGTGCCGGTTTTGTCGCTCACGATCGGCGGGACCCTAACGCGAGTGGGGACGGTGTTCACTGTGTAAACCGGCGCGCGCCGTCGACCCGAACAATTCCGCCAGGTTGATGGGGGACGGTGTTCACTTTGTCAACCGGGCGAGCGCGACACCGACGGATCGCCGCGCCACCAGAACCGAAGTGGCTTCGCGGCCCATGCGCCAGCGTAGTCGATCCCAATGCGCGGGCCCCGCGCGATCGCGCCTCGCGGCGGCGAGCGATAGCGAGCGACGAACAGCGCGCCGCGCGCAAGATCGCGACGATCGTGCCGGCGGTCGAGCGCGAGCGCCTTCGTGACCTTGCCGGGGCCACGGCCGATCGCGACGTCATCGCCAAGCCCCACGAGCGGCGCGACCGCGCGAATCAGCACCGCTTCGCCGTTGCCCTCGACGCCGGTGACGATGTTGAACATCTCGTGGATGCCGTAGATCAAGTAGACGTAGCTCACGCCGCCCGAGCCGAACAGCACGGCGTTGCGCGCGGTCACGCCGCTGCGCGCGTGGCAAGCCGCGTCGTGCTCGCCGACGTACGCCTCGGTCTCCACGATCAGCCCGGCGCGCCGGCGATGGACGAGCGCGCACCCGATCAACGCGCGCGCGACGGTCGCGGCCGGCCGCGCGAAGAACGTCTGCGGCAAGCGTTGCGCGGCGAGCTCGGCGATGGTTGGAGCCATCACGGGCCGGCGGACGGCCCGAGCAAGTGTACGCGATCGATGCCGCCGAGCACCTCGCCGACTCGGCCGTCGCCAGCGAGCGCGTCGAGCAGGCTCGCGGTCGCCTCGTGATACGCGTCGGTGCGCAGCACGCCTTGGAGCAAGCGAAACCGCAGGAACAGCAGCGCGGTCTGCGCGACATCGGCGAGGCAGTAGCGCTGGATCGCGGCGAGCTGACCAGCGCGATACAAGCCTTCGACCTGCGAGCCGTCGACGCCGACCTTGCCGGGCAGGCCGATCAACCGCGCGACCGCGTCGAGGCTGCCGGACCTGGTCGCGCCGTGGTCGGCGAGCCAATCGCACAGATCGAGGTGGCCCTCTTCGCTGTAGCGAGAGCGAACGTTGCGCTCGCGGTAGTACCAACCGAGCGAGACGCCGTGACACAACGCGCGCAACGCGATCACCGGTAGGTCGAAGCTGCGGCCGTTGTACGTGACGAGCACCGGCCGGGCGCGGCCGACGAACCGCGAGAAGTCCTCGAGCAACATTCGCTCGCGCTCGTCGGCAGATGCGTCCGGTCCGGCGGTGTCGGGGTCGCCGATCACGCCGAGCCGCTTCAGCCGATAGCCGTGATCGAGCCACAAACAGCCGATCACGATGATGCGATGAGCCCACGTCGGGGGAAAAGGTGCCTCACCGTGGGGCAACTCGGGACGCGACCAGCGCTCGACGTCTGGGATCGTCTCGATGTCGAGGACGAGGTATTCGGCGCTCGGCGTCCGGGCCACGCGCGGACGCTATGCCGGTGGTGTGACATTGGCCATGACGGCCTGGTTCGGGCTTTGCGGACGCCCGTCGTCGGGCAATAATGCGCTCGATGTCCTTGGCGCGCGGGTTCACGCTGATCGCACTGGGTGCGCTCTGCGCCACGCCCGCCGCTGGCCGCGCCGACCCCGCGTGCAACACGACGTGCAACGTGGTCGGCGTCGACTTCAACCCGGCGACCAGCGATCTGCAGATCGTCGCGTGGGTCGAAGATGCCGCCGGCAACTACATCGACACGATCTACGTCACCCACAAGATCGGCTTGTACGGGATGGGCAATCGGCCCGGCCGGTACGACTTGAACAGCGGCCCGGTGGTCAACGACATGTGGCCGTACGGACGGCGGATCACGACGTTCCCGGTATGGGCCTATCGCCACGGCATGAGCTTCCCCGAGGTCGACTTCCAAGACGGCGGCGAAGACGACATCAGCCATCCGTTGAGCCAGAGCTCGAGCGAGGTCGATCCGCCGTATTGCCAGCCGCTGCTCGACAGCGATCCGCGATGGGACGCCGGCACGTGCGCGACTCGCGTCAACACCGATAAAGGCGTGTTCTCGCCGACCGCGACCTCGCTGTATCCGCCGCGCGCCGACGTCACGCAACAAGCGGGCAACGACTCGGCCTCGGTTGCGATGTACAAGGCGATGAACCCGTGGGATGCGATCTCGCAAGCGACGCCGCCCGCGGGGGCGCTCGCGACGATCGATTGGCCGATTCCGACGACGCTCGCAACTGGCAACTACGTGATGTGGGTCGAGGTCTCGCGCGGCTTCGACTTCAACGCTAGCTACAACCAGACGGTGTTCCCGCCGCCGGATGTGCCGTTCTCGATGTACGGCGAGCCCTATCGCGGTCAGCCGTCGGTCGTGTACCGCGTGCCGTTCACGTTCGGCGCGTCCGAGACGGTGTCCGATGCGCTCGAATACTTCGGCTACAGCGATCCGACCGGCGGCGATGGCGCGGTCCGGCCGCCGGACGCGACGATCACGACCGACACCCCGGGTTCGGGCGCCTCGCGGATCGCGATCACCGCGGATGGCACCGCGATGTACCGTGTACGAGTCGACGTCAAGCCGGAGATCGATTGCACGCCGCCGGCGCAACCCGCGAGCCTGGTCGCGACGACGGTCGCAGCGGAGAGCGCGACCGTGCAATTCACCGCTCCAGGCGATGACGGCCTGGTCGGCACGGTGTCGGGCTACGATATCCACGTGCGCGCGAACGATCCGCTGACCGCCGACAACTTCGACGACTCGATGCCGATCGCCGCGACGGTCGCGCCAGGGCCGTCCGGCTCGACCCAGAGCGTCGAGATCGATGGCCTGTTGCCGGAGACGAACTACTGGGTCGGCGTCCGCGCCTACGACGATTGCCACAACGAGAGCGCGCTGCAGATCATCCAGCTCACGACGACCGCGCTCCAGCCCGGCGAGGTCGACGCGTGCTTCATCGCGACCGCCGCGTATGGCTCGGCGATGGCGAATCAAGTCGAGCTGCTCCGCCATGTCCGCGACTCGGTGCTGAAGTCGAGTGTGCTCGGCGAGCTCGCGGTCGAGACCTATTACACGTTCAGCCCGCCGGTCGCCGGCTTCATCGGCCAGTCCGACCTGCTGCGCGCGACGGCTCGCGCGGCGATCTCTCCGGTCATCCGGTTCGTACAAGGAGAGGTTCGCTAATGCCGCGTCGCATGCCACCTTTGGCCGCTCTCGTCACCGCTGGCGCCTTCGCGCTTCCGCTCGCCGCCCACGCAGACAACTCGTGCACGACGGTCGGCGTCGATTTCGTGCCGTCGACGGATCAGCTGCAAATGGTCGCGTGGCTCGAGGACACGAGCGGCAACTACGTCACCACGATCTACATCACGCAGAAGGTCGGCCACTACGGGCTCGGCAATCGGCCGGGCCGGTTCGACTTCAACAGCGGCCCGAGCGGGCACGACTTGTGGCCGTACGGCCGCCGGATCACGGTGTTCCCGATCTGGGCGCATCGCCACGGCATGACGTTCCCGCAGGTCAACTTCCAAGACGGCGCCGATAGCGACCTGTCGCACTCGTTCGCGCAGAGCTCGATCGAAGCCGATCCGCCGTACTGCCGGCCGATGCTCGACTCCGAGCCGCAGTGGGACACCGGCACGTGCGCGTCGGTGTTCGCGTACACCGACAAGGGCGAGCTGTCGTCGACCGACACATCGCTGTATCCGCCGCGCGCCGATCTGCAGCCCGGCGGCGGCATGGACTCGCCCTCGGTCAGCATGTACGCGGCGCTCGATCCGTTCGACGCGGTATCGCAAGCGACGCCCCCGGCGGGCTCGACCGCGGCGATCACGTGGACCAAGCCGTCGTCGATCCCGACCGGCGACTACGTGCTGTGGGTCGAGGTGGCGCGCGCGTTCGACTTCAACGGCGTCTACCCGCAGGCAGCTAGCGGGCCGCAAGTCGCATACGGCAACTACGGCGAGCCGTACCTCGGTCAGCCGTCGATCGTCTATCGCATCCCGGTGACGCTCGGGCCGAGCGAGACGACCGCGAGCGCGACCGACTACTTCGGCTACGGCGATCCGACCGGCGCCGATGGCGTTGTCCGGCCGCCGGACGACACGATCACGAGTGATACGCCGGGCTCGGGCGCATCGCGACTCCAGCTGCTGCCGTCGGGCAACGGCCGGATCTCGGTCGACATCATTCCGCAGACCGACAACACCGCGCCCGCGATGCCGGCGAGCATGCAGAGCGTCATCGTGACGAGCCAGAGCGCGACCGTATCGTTCATCGCGCCCGGCGACGACGGCATGATCGGTCAGGTCGCGGGCTACGACGTGCGCGTCCAAGTCGGCACGCCGATCACGGAGAGCAACTTCGCGAACGCGATGCCGATCGCAGCGGCGGTGACGCCCGCGCCGTCGGGCCAAGTTCAGACCGTCGAGATCGATGGCCTGCTGCCCGAGACCGACTACTACATCGGCGTGCAAGCGTACGACGACTGCCACAACACGAGCCCGCTCGCGGTGATCGAGGTCAAGACTGCCGATCGCCAGGCCGGCGAGGTCGACGCGTGCTTTATCGCGACCGCCGCCTACGGCTCGGTGATGGCGAACGACGTCGGCATGCTCCGCCACATGCGCGATTCGCTGCTCAAGTCGAGCGTGCTCGGCGAGCTCGCGATCGAGACCTACTACACGTTCGGTCCCGCAGTTGCGGGCGTCGTGGGCGAGTCCGAGCTGCTGCGCGAGACCGCGCGCGACGCGCTGCGCCCGATCGTTCGCTGGGCGCGCGGCGCGGCGTATTAGCCGATCACCCGCGGCGGTGGGTCTTGGGGCACGCGAACCATGCGCGGATCCGGTCCGCAGCCTCCGCCCGCGCGCGCTGCATCGCACGCGTCCATGCTTCGGCGTCGGCCGCGTCGTGCGCGAGATAAGCCACGGCCCCGGCGGCGCCGTCGACCACCAGGACCGCCGACTCGATCGCTTCGGCGCGGTTCTCGCGTGCGACGCCTGCAGCGTGCGCGGCCGCGTAGGCGGCGTGGTAGGCCGCGAACGGGCGCGGGTTCGCCCGGATCGCCGCCTCGCGATCGGAGACATCGGTGACCTCGTAGCCGAGCGCCTCGGCGTCCATGGCGGCCTCCGCGTGAAGCTCGAGGCAGGCACTGCGAGTCGACGGATCGGCCGCCCAGTTGCGCGCGGCGGCGATCGCGCGTCGGTAGATCCGGGCGCGGCTCGGTGCGCGGGTTAGCGCGGCACCGGCGAGCTCGGCGAGGAAGCCGGCGGCCGCGCGGGCGTCGGCAAGGACGACGACACGAATCAGCTGCGTCGCATCGTCGCATGCGGTCCACCACGCCGAGCTAAAGCCCGGCAGCTCGCGAAGGTCATCGGCCGCGATGTGGAGCGATTTCCGTCGCGACGTCACGGCACAGACCATATCGTGTGTCGAAGGATCGAGTTATCAACGAGTCGACGTCTCGAACGGTTCGGTCGAGTCGACATGGCCCAGTTGGTTGCGCAGCCACGTCTGATCGCTCGCGCTGACGTCGAGGAACTCGATGCCGAGGCCTTCGGGTTCGTCGCTGCCGTTGGATACAACCCGGCGGACAACGCCGCGCAACGACAGCGGCGGGCCACCGTCGATCAGGATCGTCAGCAAGCACGGCGTGCCGATCGGGTCGAGGATCTTCGAGCACACGAACACGCCGCTGATGCTGAGGTCGCGCGTCGTCGCTTCGATCTCGAGCTCGGAGCTGACGTAGACCAGATGGAGCTCGACCGGCTCGCGCTCGTGGCGGCGCCGGCTCAACGGGTTTGCGCCGGTCAGCGTCGGCGTCATCGGCCGGAAGTCGCCCCACGCGTACTCGCATGTCGCGCACGCGTCATCGGTGGCGGACACCGCGGCGCCGCAGCGCGGGCAGCGTTGGTGCGAAGCGATGGGAGATACCGACGTCGTCGCCGGTCGGCGCGGCGCGCTTTCGCTCTCGTCCGAGACGTCGCCGAGGCTGAGCGTGATCGGCTCGGGGACCGGCGCGACCTGGACGCGCAACACCATGATCCGGCCGCCGATCGCGATCTCGTCGCCGTC
>CAZDGY010000238.1:0-8442 GCA_964504685.1 uncultured Kofleriaceae bacterium
GCTCGGTCAGCGAGACCACCGAGTATTCGCACGACGACTTCGCGCTCGCCCAGCTCGCAGGCGCACTCGGCAACACCGCTGATCACGATGCGCTGCTCGCGCGCAGCCTCGGCTGGCGATCGCTCTACGATCCATCGGTCGGCTATCTCCGCGGGCGCAACGAGGACGGCACGTTCCCGACCGATCCGTTCGATCCCGGGGCGTCGAGCGACGACTATCGCGAAGCGAACGCCCGGCAGTCGCTGTGGATGACGGGCGTGCACGATCCAGACGGCCTCGCGCAACTGCTCGGTGGCACCGACGCGGCGGTCGCAGCGCTCTCCGACCTGTTCGACCAGACCAAGGTCGATGCCGAGACCTCGGATCCATCGGCGGCGAACTTTCCGCGGCCGTACTACTGGGCCGGCAACGAGCCCGATCTCAACGCCGCGTTCCTGTTTGCGCAGTGGGGGCGCCCCGACCTGACCGCGCAGTGGACCCGCTGGGTGCTCGACACGATCTACACCGATCAAACCGACGGCGTGCCGGGCAATGACGACGGCGGCACGATGGGCGCATGGTACGTGCTCGCGTCGATCGGCGTCTATCCCGTCGCCGGCACCGATACCTGGGTGATGGGCACGCCGCTGTTTCCGCGCGTCCGGATCGACGTCGGAGGTCACGAGCTCGTGATCGAAGCTGACGGCGTCGGCGATGCGCCGGCCTACGTCCACAACATCGAGATCGATGGCGCGAACGTCTCCGGCCCGTACCTCACGCAAGCGCAGCTAGTCGGCGCGTCGCGCATCACGTTCACGATGACGCAGAATCCATGACTTACGTGGGGACGGTGTTCACTTTGACAACTCTGACAACCGTTGGTTGTCAAAGTAGTCAAAGTGAACACCGTCCCCATGCAGATCGCCCGGAGACTTGAGTGCGGTAATGTGGCCACATGAAGATATTCGCGGTCGTATCGCTGAGCATCGCGCTCGCGGCTTGTCACCATCACGGCGCGCTCGGCACGCCGCAAAGCAATGACCTGATCCTCACCGCGATGGGGATTCCGCAAGTCTCCGGCGATGTTCAACCAAACCCGTGCCCGTCGAATACCGGCGAGGGCAAGATCAAGCTGACGTTCTCGAACGGCGCCGATCGCGTCAAAGGCGAGTGCCACGGCGGCGTGATGGTTGGCGATTGGAAGGCTTGGTACGACAACGGCGCGTTGTTGTGGAAGGCGACGTTCAACAACGGCGTGCTCACCGGCCGTTTCAAGTCGTGGTACCCGAACGACGAAGTCCAGGCCGAGGTCGACTTCGACGCTGGCCAGCCGACCGGCAAGATGAAGGCGTGGTGGTACAACGGCAAGAAGCGCGCGGAAGGTGACTATCTCGGCGGCAAGAAGAACGGCTGCTGGGAGACGTGGCACGACAACGGCCAGAAGGCGACGAAGGGCACGTACTCCGACGATCAGCAGGTGCTGTCGTGGATCAACTGGACTCCTAGCGGCGAGAAGAGCAAGCAAGAGCTCGGCGGCGAGGCCGCGCATGGAAAGTGCTTGATCATGCTGTGACGCGGCGCGGGCTCCGGCATACCTTCCGGGCATGAAGTCTTCGATCCAACCGCACCGCCATTCGGCGGTGCTGCCGGCGCGGTGCGTGCCCCCGCCGTCGCTCGTTCTCGCGCTGTGCGTCGCTTGCTCGGGCGCCCCGGCGCACACCGATACAACTGCACCGGCCCACGCGTTCACGCCAACCGCGTTCTCGGTCAAGGTCGCAGGCACCGGTCGTCCGGTGATCCTGATCCCGGGCCTCGCCTGCGGCGGCAGCGTCTGGGACGGCACGGTCGCGCACCTCGGCGACAAGGTTCAGACCCACGTCTTGACGCTCGCGGGGTTCGCGGGGCAGCCGGCGATTCCGCCTCCGTTCCTCGCAACGGTGCACGACCAGCTCGTCGAGTACATCAAGGCGAACAAGCTCGTGCGTCCGATCGTGATCGTCCACAGCCTCGGCGGCGTGATGGCGCTGTGGCTCGCCGAAACCGATCCCGATGTCGGCGCGGTGATCGACGTCGACGGCCTGCCATTCCTCGCAGCGGTAACCGACGACGCGGTCACGCCCGACAAAGCGAAGGAAGGCGCGGCACAGATGCAGCAACAGATCGCGTCGATGCCGGCGGGCGCACTGCCCAAGATGATGCGTCAGTTCATGACCAGCATGATCACGAAGCCGGATGACCTCGATCACACGATGGTCGACGTCGAGAAATCCGATCCGACGACGATCGGCCAGGCGTTCTACGACCTATTCACGCTCGATCTTCGGCCGCAGCTCGCCACGATCAAGGTGCCGTTGCTGGTCGTGGCCGCCGGCGACAACGGCGAGCATTCCGACACCACGCCGGCACTCTGGCACAAGCAGCTCGATGCGGTGCCGCATGTCGATCTCCACGTCGTTGCGGGTGCGAAGCACTTCGTGATGCTCGACACGCCGGACGAGTTCTACTCGCTGGTCGACGGGTTCCTCGCGAAGGCCCGGTAGCTGGGCCGCGACCGCGATTGGCCACCGTCCGCGCGCCGACTGACCTACAATTGCCACGATGAGGGCCACGACGTTTGCGGTCGTCCTGCTATGCAGTTGCCATCGCGGTGACGACGTTGCGGGTCCCGACGGCGGTGGCGCCGACGCAGAGCTGCCGAGCGGCGCGGTCTGCCCGACCGGCGCGAACACGACGAGCCTGGGCGCGCAGGTCACGCTTGACATCGATCTCGGTCAGGGTCCGCTGCAACAACAGTTCACCGGCGCCGCGGTGCAACAGCCTGCGTTGCTTCCGGTGTCCGACGCGATCTACGGCATCAACAACTATCCCGAGAACAACTACTTTCTGAATTACCCGAAGACGCAGTTCGGCTTGATGCGGTGGGGTGGCGATTCGTACAGCGCATGGAACTGGACGACGAACGCGACGAACGGCGGCGCCGACAACGGCTTCGAGAATACGAACCAGTTCATGCCGTTCTCGTACGGCAGCGATCCGCAAGACCCCGCGTATCACGGCAACCCGCACGACACGAACATGGGCGGCGCGATGATCGACGGCAGTGACTCGGTGCCTGCCGCCCAGGCGCGCGGCGCAGCGTCGCTCGTCACGATCTCGGTGCAAGACTACGTCGCGGCGACCGCGGACGATCAAGCCGTGACCTATGCACCGAGCGCGGACTTCGTGGCGAACGGCGCCGCGCACGCGTCGGGCGGTGCCTCGGTCTACCAAGACGACTACGTCGAATTCCTCGCGACCTACAGCCAAGCGCCGATCTACTACGAGCTCGACAACGAGCCGAACTATTGGAAGGGTACGCATCCCGAAGTGTTCGGCACGCAGGACTTGTCGTTCGACGAGCTCGTCAGTCGCGATGTCGAGTTCGCGACCGCGATCAAACAAGCCGCGGCGAACGCGGTCGTGTTCGGGCCGGTGGTCGCCGGCATCGACGGCATGACGTCGCTCGACGACTACACGAACCTCGCCGCGACGAACCCGTACGCGACGATGAACATCGATGCGATCTCGTACTATCTCGCTCACGTTGCGACCGCGTCGAGTCAAGCGGGCCTTCGGCTGCTCGATGTGCTCGATCTCCACTACTACAACGACTCGAAAGACAAAGCGGGCACGGCGAAGACCGACGCCGAGTGCGCACAGGGTCCGCGCGACTACTGGGACCCGGCATATTCGACGGTCGACACGTCGTTCGACGATTACATCACCGGGTGGAAACCGCGCGTGCTGATCCCGCGGATGGAAGCGTCGATCGCTGCGAACTACGCGGACACGAAGCTCGCGTTCACCGAATACAACAACGGCTGCGAGCAATCGATCGGCGGCGGCGTTGCAGAGGCCGACACGCTCGGTGTGTTCGGCCAATACGGCGTGTTCGCCGCGACCGCGTGGCCTCTGCACAGCGCGGCGCCCGGCGGTAACTGGCTCGTCGGCGCGTTCGACGCGTATCGCAGCTACGACGGCGACGGCGCGACGGTCGGCTCGCTCGCCGCGTCGTCGATCTCGAGCGACGTCACCAGCGTCTCGGTCTACGGGTTCGTCGCTCCGAATGGCGCTACCGGCGCGCAGGTCGTGGCGATCAATCGCACCGATGCCATGGTCACGGTCGAGGTCCGCCTGTCGAACGCGTGCGCCCTGACGCTCGCGCAGCCCTACCAACTGACCGCGGCGAGCGCGGCGTTCACCTCCGCAGGACCGCCGATCGCGATCACCGCTAACGCGTTCGAGTATCCGCTGCCGGCGATGAGCGTCACGACGTTCTCGCTCACGCCCTGACTACGCGCAACTGTAGGCACACGTTGGCGCGTCACCGAGCATCGCGCCGCCGTCGCGGTCAGCGAAGTCGATGCGACCGCAGGCCACACCGAGCCCGAGCACCGCGCACCGGAGCACGGACCATCACACCGCAGACAACGCACGCAAGAACGACTCGGTCTCGGTAAGCAAACGTGGCAGAGATGCGACGAGCTCGTGACCGTCATCGAGCTCGACGAGACGCGCGGTCGCACACCCCGCGACGAATGTCCGAGAGGATTCGATCGCGACGACCTCGTCGCGCGTCCCGTGCAGCACCAACGTCGGCACGGTCACCCGCGGGAATCCGACGTCGATCGCTGCTGCATCTTCGACGAAGCCGAAGTCGACGCGCGCCGGCGCGTTCGTCGTGTAGTCGATCACTTCGCGCCAGCCGGTGGTCTTCCACGCGTCCCACGCCGGACCGAGCGTCTCGCGCCAGCGAGCGGCGAGTTGAAACGCCGGTGCGAGCAAGACGAGCCCGTTCACGCGTGGATCGCGCTCGGCAACGCGAGCTGCTGCGAGACCACCGAGGCTAGAGCCGATCAAGATCGCGCCATCGCCGAGCTCGCCGCACAGCTTCTCGATCATCGCGGACAACCGCAGATGCTCGAACGAGGGCACGCGCAGGTTAATCCGTTCGAGCTCGACGCCGCGCTCGGCAAAGTGGCGTGCGAACGCCACGCCCTTCGTCGAGTCTGGACCCGACGCGAAGCCGTGGAGATACAAGACACGCATCTCGGCAGCATAACCGTTGTAGTGTGCCCGCGGACCCAAGACAGGCGATGAACGAAGCCGATCTCAAGTTCGCAGTGGTCGCGCTATCGGCGATGTTCTTCGTGATCGACCCGATCGCGAACGTCCCGGTCTACCTCACGATCACGAGCTCGTTCGGCGAGGACCAACGCAAGCGGGTCGCAGCCCGCGGCGCGTTCGCAGCCTGGGTGCTGCTCTGTGTGTTCGCCGCTGCCGGCGGCCTGATCTTTCAGGCCTTCGGGATCTCGCTCGGCGCCTTCAAGATCGCCGGCGGCCTCATGCTGCTGCTGATGTCGATCGACATGATGCGGGCGCAGCCATCGCGAACGCGAACTTCGACAGAAGAGCAAGACGAGAGCCGCGAACGCGAAGACATCGCGATCTTCCCGCTTGCGACGCCGATGCTCGCCGGGCCAGGTGCGATCGCAACCGTGATGGTGTTGATGAGCCGCGCGGCATGGCATCCGGTCGCGACGATCTCGGTGTTCACTGCGGTCACCGTGACCTGTGCGGTGTCGTGGCTGTTGATGCGCAGCGCAGCGCACGCCGAACGCTGGCTACCGAAGACGCTGCTGCGCGCCCTCGAGCGGATCATGGGGTTATTGCTCGCGGCGGTCGCCGTCGAGTTCGTCGCCGGCGGCGTGCACGACATGATCCGACTTTACGGTGGATGACTACGGTACGTACTCGTCGGCGCCGATGTCGCTCGCAGAACCGTGGGGGCGCGCGTCGCCGTCGAAGTCGATCATGTTCGTCGACGTCGGATCGGCATTGTCGATCGCGGGCGAGCCTCCGCTGACATGGAAGTTCGCGCCGCCGATGAATTGCGGATCTCCCGACAGGTTGTTGTTACCGTTCAGCACGCCGTTGTCGTACAGCGTGTAGTTCGCGGTGCATGCGCCGCTGACGTCGTTGCTCGCGAAGATCGAATCGGCAAGCGGCCCGTTCGAAGCGCACTCGGCGCCGGCGTGGACGGTCATGGCGCCGCCGGCTTGATTCTCCGCGATCGTGTTGAAGGCAAACTGGTCCATCGGGCTGAGCGACGAGCCCCGCAGATCCACCGCCGGTGCCGTGGTCGTCGCGCCGCCGTTGAGCGTGATGAAGCTGTTCGTGATTTGGTAGGACGCGAGGTTGTTGATTCGGAGCCCACCGCCGGCGTTGTTCGTGATCTGCGAACGCTCGATGATCAGCATGCCGCCCGAGACCATCACCGCCGGCTCGGAGATCCCACTGCCGTGGACGATCGACTGGATCAAGTGAACGGTGCTGCTAGCGGCGCAATCGATCGCGCCGGTCTTGCTCGACTGCACGTCGACCTTGTACAGCGTCAGCGACGCGCCGCCCTGAATGCGAACGTCCTCGGTGGAAGCTTCGGCTAGCGTGACGCCCTCGAGCACGACCGAGCCGGTACGAACCTCGATCACGTGATCGTACGTGCCACCGCCGGAAGTGAACGTGAACGTCGCGTTGCCGCCGGTGCCGGTCGTGCCGCCGGTGGTCTTGCTGCCCGCGCCAGAGATCAGCACGTTGGCCGGACCATCGATGATGAACGAGTCCAAGTAGGCGCCGTCACCGACCGCAATCGCGTAATGGGTCGCGTCGACGAGGGTGAGCGCACGCGAAACCGTCGCACATGGGTCGGCTTGGTCGCATGCGCCGTTGTCATCACCTCCGACTGCGACAAATAGCGACGAGCTCGCGGCGATACACGAACCGGTCGATTCGGAGCACACGCCGCTCGTGCATTCGATATCGCCAAGACAGCCGCGGCAGTCGCCGGTCATCGTGTCGCACACTGGCGACGCTGCACTGCACATCGCGTTGGTCCTGCAGGCAGGGACTATCGAGTCACTGCCGGTTCCGCTATCGACGAGCGACGGCGACGTCAGGCATTTGTCGGTCAACTGATCGCAGATTAGACCGCTCGGGCACGTGTGGTCGATCGAGCACGGCGCTCCCGCAGCGGGTACACCGCTGTAGCACCCGCACAACACCGCTAGTCCGACGAGGACCGCTCTCACCGTCCCACGATAACACGGGCCGAGACGTGGATTTGCAACTACCAAACCGTGGCATGCTCGGCGCCATGAAACGGATCTTGTTGTTAGTCCTCGCGCTGGGGGCGTGTGGTCAAAGCGCACAACCCAAGACCGCGGCGACAGGGCCCAAGTCGTGTGACAACGTCGCCGATCACGTCGTTTCGTTGATGTCGGCGTCAGCGAAATCTCCGGAAGACGTCGATCCATTCCGCCAGATCGTCGCGAAGCGCTGCAGTGAAGACGCGTGGAGCGACGACGCGCAGCAGTGCATGCTCTCGATCAAGACGCTCGAGGAAGGCAACGCTTGCGAGAAGCAGCTGACCGACGCGCAGGCGAAGTCGTTCGAAGCCGACACGCAGGCGGCAGCCGCCAAGCTCGGCGGTACCGCGTCCCCGCCGCCTCCTCCTCCTCCGAGTGCGGCCGCTGCCCCGGGCGCTCCGCCGGCAGTGCAGCCCGCCGCGACCAAGCACAAGACGAACAGCAGCGACCCCGACGAAGGCGGCGACTGAGCTAGCGAGCGAGGCGTGCGAGCGACCGAGCTCATCATCGCAACCATCGCGACCGGTTGTGCGGCGGCCGACGTGACGGCTCCGCGCGCGCGACCCCCGAAGCCGACGATCGCCGTGCTCGGTCTCGATGCGGTCGGCGACGACGCCCCGGCGGCGCGCGAGCTCACCGTCGCTTTGCGCGCAGAAGCAGCGTCGCCGCGTTCGCGCTACGCGTTGGCGCCACATCGCGAGCGCGAGCTCGCCGAGATGAAAGAGCTCGCGAACTGCGCGAACGAGTCGGCGTCGTGCATGGCCGATATCGGCGCCGACCTCGAAGTCGACTTCATGATCTACGGTCGGCTCGACCACGGCACCGTCAAGCTCGAGCTTATGGATGTGGCCAAACGGTTCAATCGACGTGCGATCGCGGTGCCGATCGCGCCTGCCGGGCCGCTCTACGCCCGGCTTGGCGCCACCGTCGAGTAGACCGTGGTGCCCGCTAACGCGTGGCTAGGCCCACCGTCGAGAAGACCGCGGTGCCCGCTGCGCGGCGGCTAGGCCCACCGTCGAGTAATCCTTTCGCGCTCCGACGCTAGCGTGCTAGTTCTGGCGGCATGTCGGCCGTCGCCCGCGCGCTGTTTTCGTACCGCCCCTACTGGGCGCAGCGATTCGGCACGGCCACGTTCTTGCCGACGACCCGCAGCGAGATGGACGAGCTCGGCTGGGATAGCTGCGACATCATCCTCGTTACCGGCGACGCGTACATCGATCACCCGAGCTTCGGCATGGCGCTGGTCGGTCGCTTGCTGGAGTCGCACGGGTTTCGGGTC
>CAZDGY010000239.1:0-8440 GCA_964504685.1 uncultured Kofleriaceae bacterium
TTTTCAATCTTCTCGACAAGGTCGTCTATCCGGCCCACGCGCACGATTTCCTGACTACAGAAAGACTTGATTGGCAACTGACTGAACGGGATCGAATCGGTTTTCGCGAGTCGCTGGAGCTCGAAGACGATCTTAGCCAAAGCAGCCTCGATCGCGCACTCGCGATCGTCGACGCGGCAGCCGATGCCGGTTGCGACGCGATGAAGCTGCAGACGTTCACACCAGCGGCGATGACGCTCGACATGGACAAAGGCGACTTCCACATCGCCGACGGCCCGTGGCAGGGCAGGTCGCTGTGGGATCTCTACGATGAAGCGCACACGCCGTGGGAATGGCACGCGCCGCTGTTCGCTCGCGCCGCGGCGCGCGGGATGGTGTGCTTCTCGACGCCGTTCGACGAGCAATCGGTCGAGCAACTCGATCGACTCGGTGCGCCCGCGTTCAAGGTCGCGTCGTTCGAGCTCGTCGATCTCGAGCTGATCGCGGCGTGCGCGAAGACCGGCAAGCCGCTGATCATGTCGACCGGGATGGCCTCCGACGAAGAAATCGGTGAGGCGATCGAGACCGCGCGCACCGCAGGCGCCGGCGGCATCGCGCTCTTGCATTGCGTGAGCGGCTATCCGACCCCGCCGGAGCAGACGAATCTACGCCGGCTCGATGCGCTCGCGAAGTTCGGCACCGTAGTCGGCATCTCCGATCACTCGCCCGGCGCGACCGTGCCGATCGCGGCAGTCGCTCGCGGCGCGACGATGGTCGAGAAGCATCTGACGCTCGCGCGCGCCGACGGCGGCCCCGATGCAGGCTTCTCGCTCGAGCCCGCCGAGATGGTGGAGGTCGTGCGCGGCTGCAAGATGGCGTGGGCTGCGCTCGGCGATGGTTCGTCGGTCCGGCCGAAAGCCGAAGCGGGCTCTCGCAAGTTTCGCCGCTCGCTCTATGCCACCGCCGACATCGCGCCGGGCGAGCCGTTCGGTCGCGACAACATTCGTTCGATCCGCCCAGGCCTCGGCTTGCCGCCGCGCGACCTGCCTCGCGTGATCGGCCGCGCCGCGAAGGTCGCGATCGCGAAAGGCACCCCGCTCGCATGGGAGCTAATCGCGTGACCGTCTCGCTGCGCAAAGCTCGCGCGCTCGACTGCCGACGCGTTTGGGAGTGGAGCTGTTCGCCCGAAGTGCGCGGTCGCTCGCTCGACCCCCGGCCGATTCCGATCGCGGAGCACGAGCAATGGTTTCGCAAGCGCGTCGCGCGCGATGGGATGTGGATCGTCGAAGCGAACGACGCGGACGTCGGCGTCGTGCGGATCGACCCTCGCGACGACGGCGCCGGTCGGATCTCGATCGCGATCGCCTCGGCGGCGCGCGGTCGTGGCGTCGGCCGTCGAGCGGTCATCGCCGCGTGCGATGCCTGGCAACGCCCGCTGATCGCCGAAGTCCTCGCCGATAACGCGGCGAGCCGATCTTGTTTCGAAGCGTGCGGGTTCGCAGTGCGCGACACCGGCATCGGCGATCCAACCGCACTGCCATTCGGCAGCGCTGCCGGCCGCGGACAAGCCGCGTCCGTCGTTACTTACGCGTGGAGCCCCACATGCAAACCATGACCGACACCTCGCAACTCAAGCTGTGGAAGTCCGACTTCGGGCGCTCCTACACCGATCGCAACGACTTCGAGAAGCCGGAGCGCGTCACCAGCTGGCAGCGCGTGCTCGAGGGAGTTACGCCGAAGCGCGTGCTCGAAGTCGGCTGCAACGTCGGCTGGAACCTCGTGTACCTCACGCGCGTCGGCGTGCCCGAGCTCTACGGCATCGAGCCGCAACCCTATGCGGTCGAGCGCGCGCGGCAACGATGCCCCGACTTCGGCGTGCTGCAGGGCACCGCGTTCGATCTGCCGTTTCGCGATGGCTACTTCGACATGGTGTTCACGAGTGGCGTGATGATTCACATCGGACCGCAAGATCTCCCGCTCGCGCTCGACGAGATCTACCGCTGCTCGCGCAGATGGATCGTCGCGATCGAATACGACCACGCGACCGAGCAGGAGATCGAATATCGCGGCCATGCTGGTGCGCTGTGGAAACGCGATCACGGCAAGGTCTGGCAGGCGCGCTATCCGAGCCTGCGCGAGATCCGCACGATCGAGCTCGGCACCGCCGACGGCTACGACGACTGCACGGCACACGTATTCGAGAAGCGCGCATGAAGACCGTCGCGATCGTCCAAGCTCGCATGAGCTCGAGCCGGCTCTACGGCAAGGTGCTCGCCGATCTGTGCGGCGACACGATGCTCGGGCGAGTCGTCGCGCGGTTGCGCGCGGCCAAGACGATCGATCGCATCGTTGTCGCGACGTCGACCGAGCCGACCGACGACCCGATCATGGTCGAAGCCGGCCGACTCGGCTGCGGCGTGCATCGCGGTTCGATCGACGACGTGCTCGCTCGCTACGTCGGCGCCGCTCGGCGCTTTCGCGCGGATGCTTACGTTCGAATCACGTCGGACTGCCCTCTGATCGACCCCGACGTCGTCGACGCGGTGGTCGCGGCGTTGCCCGGTTACGACTATGCATCGAACACCCACGCGCGCACCTATCCGCGCGGACTCGACGTCGAAGCGTTCTACGCCGACACGCTCGAGCGGATCGGTCGGCTCGCCACGTCGCCCGCCGCGCGCGAGCACGTTACGGCGTTCGCGATGGAGCGGCCCGCGCTGTTCAAGATCAATCAAGTGTGCGCTGATGCCGATGACTCCGACCTGCGATGGACGGTCGACACCGCCGATGACCTCTCGCTGATTCGCACGCTGTACTCGCGATTCGATCTGGGTAGCGCGATCCGGCCGTACTACGAAGTCGTCTCCGCCGTGCGGGCCGAACCCGCGCTCGCGACCGCGAACGCGCACGTCGCGCAGAAGGCCTGGCAGCATGTCGCTTGAGTTGCTCGCCCGCTGGCGCCCGCTGCTCGCTGAAGTCGGCGAGCTCGGCGAGGCGTTGCGCGCGGCGATCATGCGCGGTGATGTCGTCGCCGCGATCTCGGCGAACGCGGCGTTGCGTCGCGCGCGATCAGCGCTGTCTCGGGTCGAAGCGCCGGCGAACATCAACGGCAATCACGCCGAGCTCGTCGCGATGCGCGAGGTCGCCGAGCTCACGCTGCGCGCTCAAGCCGCCGATGCGATGGTGACGAAGTGGCTCGGCCGCCAGCTGCCCGGCGACAAGGTGCTGCTCGGCTCGGCGCTCGGCGTCGCCGTGCTCGCCGACGCGATGCTGCCGCCGCTATGGGACTACGACAAAGACCTCGTCGTCCTCGTCGGCACCGGGCTCGAGCCCGTCGCGACCGTGCTCGCCGACCTCGGCCAGCGTCGAATCATCGTTCATGACGGCAATGACGCCACGCGCGGCATCGTCACGAAGACGACCGACGAGCTCGTCGCCGCGATTCGCACGATGACGCCGGTCGCGCCCGACCAATTCGTCGTCCGCGGGTCGGTCGCGCTCTCGCGCACGCAGGTCGAAAAGATCGCGGAGGCGACGACCGCGGCGATCAGCGACCTGCGCATTCACCGCAATACTGTCCACGCGTTCTCGAAGACCTGGCTCGAGCAAGGCGCGGCGAATCTGCCGGCGCTGGCTCAGTGGCCTTCGATCGCCGCGATCGGCGACCGGTTCGCCGGTAAGCCGATGGTGATCGTCGCGCCGGGCCCTTCGCTCGCGAACA
The DNA here is from genome assembly GCA_964504685.1 of uncultured Kofleriaceae bacterium. Classification (GTDB taxonomy): domain Bacteria; phylum Myxococcota_A; class Polyangia; order Haliangiales; family Haliangiaceae; genus JABFXX01. Next base: position 3,701 of record CAZDGY010000239.1, read on the forward strand.
ACGTCGCACAGATCGCCGCGCTCAAAGGCAAAGCGATCATCACCGCGTTTTCGCACTCGTTGCGGCCGCTGATCGCCGCCGGCATCGAGCCGGATCTCGTGATCACGGTCGATCCGCAGGACGTCCAGTATCACTTCGCCGGCATCGACGTGTCGCGGATGTGCCTGGTCAACGCCGCGACCGTACACCCGTCGCTGTTCGAGCTACCGGCCGCGCGCTTTCTCACGTTATCTGCGAACTCCGCGATCGACGATTGGATCTTCACCGGTGTCGGCGAGGATGCCGTGGCTCCGGGTGGCGGCTCGGTCGCGACCACCGCGTTCTCGCTCGCGTTGCGCTGGAAGTGCGACCCGATCGTGTTTGTCGGCCTGGACCTGTCGTTTCCCGGCGGCAGCTATTACGTCGCGACGTCGCACGACGGCGCTGCGCGCGCGGTCGTCGACGATCGCGGGCTCGTCCGGGTCGAAGGTTGGAGCCCAGGCTTTCGCGCGATGAAAGCCGGCGGCGGACCGCAGGCGCCGCGCGAACGCGCGATCGAGCTACCCGCATGGGGCGGCGGCACCGTGCCGTCGAGCTTCATGTTCAGCATGTTCCATCGCTGGTTCGTCGAGAGGATGCGCTCGGTTACCGGTGCTCGCGTGTTCAACTGCACCGAAGGCGGCGCGTTCATCGAAGGCATGGACCATCGTGCGCTCTCCGAGGTCGTGCCGCAGCTCGTCGCGGCGGTCGACGCTGGAGCGCTGCTCGACGACGCGATCGCGAACGTGCCGGCAGAGCGTCGCGGTCGATTGCTCAACCACATCGCGGGCTACGTCCGAGGCTTGCGCCGTGTCGGCCGGCTCGCTCGGCGTGCGCGCGTGATGGTCAAGGAGCCGGACCGGCTCGGAGCGGTGGAACGCGAGCTCGGCATCGCATTGAAACCGCTGACCTTCGCGTCGCTGCTCGCTCAGCGCGAGATCGAGCTCGCTCACGATGTTGCGCGGCGCGACGGTGGCGATTATCTCGCCGCGTCCGCAAAGTTGTTCGAGACGCTGGTGCGCGTCGTCGATGATCTGCAGCCGGTGCTCGCGAGTGCGCTCGCGCGCACGCGGCCGAATAGGAAGGTGGGGCATGACCGCGCCGCGTAAACGACCTCCCCCGCGCCTCGTCGCGATCGCGGGCGGCAAGGGCGGTGTCGGCAAGAGTACCGTTGCCGCGAACCTCGCGCTGATGATCGGCCGGCTCGGCATGCGGGTCGCGCTCGTCGACGCCGACCTCGGCGCTGCGAACCTCCACACGATGCTCGGCATGTTGCGGCCCGAGTCCGGGCTCGCCGACTTTCTCGACCGGCGGATCGACACGCTCGACGAAGCGCGGCTGACGATGGATGTGCCGACCGTGAGCCTCATCCCTGGCACGTCGCGGCCTGGTGCGGCGAACATGACGCAACAACAGAAGTTGCGGCTCATCCGCGCGATCTCTCGGCTCGATGCCGATGTCGTGATCGTCGATGTCGGCGCCGGAACGTCCTACAACGTCGTCGATTTCGTCGCGGCGGCGGACCTCAAGTTGTTCGTCGTGACCGCGCAACTGCCGTCGCTGCACAACGCGTACGCGCTGCTCAAGGCGTGCGTTCACCGCGTCGTGCGCAAGATGGCTGAAGGCGAGACCGAGCAAACGCTGATCGATTCGGCGCTCGGCAACGAAGGTAAGGCGCGCACGATTCCGCAGCTGCTCGGCGTGTTGCGCCAGTTCGATGCGAACCTCTCGGACCGGATCGTCGATGTGCTGTTGCGCTTCGGCGTTGGCCTGATCGGCAACCAAGTCAGCGATGCGGATGCGCCGGTGCTCGGCCGAATGACGACGATGATCTACGATCACCTGCTGATCCAAGCGCCGGTGATGGCGACGGTCGCGCGCTCGAGTGCGCTTGCCGGCGGCCTCAAGGCGGGTGCCGGCGTTCGTGCGAAGTCCACCGACGATGCGTTCGCGATCTTTCGTCAGCTCGCGAACACCGTGATCGAAGCCGACCTCGATCGGCTGCGCGGTACGCAGCGTGCGATGAACCGCACGATGCCGCTGTGGATGATCCGCGACGAGCTCGCGTTGTCAGGCCGCGAGTAGCTACTCGGCGTCGGTCGGGTTCGTGCCGGTCGGCTTCGCGAGCTTCGGGATCGCAGCGTGCGCGATGCCTTTGAGCGGCGCGGTCCTGCCGTCGACGAACGTCAGCGCGATGTCGAGATCGACGCCGGCTTCGAGGAGATCGGGCGAGTAGTTATCGACACAGCCGAGCTTACCGATCTGGATCTCGCCATCGAGGACCGGGACGTCGAGCTCGCTCCACGCGGCTTTGTCGTCGCGTCGGAGCCTCACGTGGGCGGAAACCGCGGGCACGTCGAGCTTGATCGAGAGGCCGTCGAATACCTCCATCACGCTCGTGTGCGGGATCTTGCGATGGAAGCGGCTGGTCGTGGCGTGGGCGTCGTAGCTGAGCTTCGTGGCGGCGACGGTGAACGCCTCCTTGCCATCGAGCCACTTGAGCTCGAGCGCGCCGGTGCGATCGCTGTCGACATCGATGATCGCGAACCGATACGGCGCCGAGCTCGTCTGCGCGACCACGAGCTTGACCGGCTTGCCGTCGATCGTCGCGGTCGGCGCGGGATCCATCTTGCGCCACGCCTGCGTCGTGTAGACGATGATCCGAGCGTGCGGCGGAATCGTCGTGCCGGGCTTCGGGACCGTGCCGCTGCCGCCGTTGCACGCGCTGTATGCATGCGCGGACTGCGCGCTAGCCATGGCGATCGCGATCGCGAGCAGCAGCTTCATCACGGCAGTCTACCGCCGGATTGCCGCGTGATGCCGACTTGGAACAGCGCCTCGCCGATCGTCAGGTAAAGCTCGCCGCCGGTGACCGCGAGGTCCCAGCGGTTGACGCGATCGAGCTTCGCCGCGACGCTGTCGAGCCACGCCTCGGGCAACGCGATCAGCTCGATACGCTCTGGCTTGAATACGCCGCGCTCCGCGATCGCTTCGAGGATGCCGGCCGGATCTTTCCACGTGTAGACGACGACTCGCGGAGCTGCCTTGGTCGCCTTGTGCAGGCGATCGGCAGTGGGCGCACCGATCTCGATCCACGCGACGAGGTCGCCGCGCAGGTCGCGCTGGACGAGCGCTGGCTCTTCGTCGTCTGACACGCCGCCCTTGCTAAACTCCAAGCCGTCGCCGTGCTCGAGCGCGCGCGCGATCACGCGGGCGACGAGGTAGCGCTCGCTCTCCGACGGATGCTGCGCGACGCGCAGGTCGAGCGATTCGTAGCGATCGCGATCGGCGTCGGCGAGCGAGATCTCGAAGCGACGCATCGTCGCCGACAGGGCCATCGCGCGAAGTTACACCAGGAGCGCTTGCTCGACTACGCGGCGGGCTCCGTCGCTATCGGCAGTCGCGAGCGCGCGATGGCGCTGTTCGGCGCGGCCGCGATCGTCTTGCAGAAACGCCTCGACATCGCCGCGCAGCGTGTCGTCATCGACCTCACACCATTCGCGGCCGCCGGAGATCATGCCCTCTTTGAGCTGCTGGCGCGCCGGCGCGACTTGATCCGCGGCAATCGCATACGCCAGCGCTGGGCAGCCGAGATACGCGAGCTCGCCGAGCGTGCCGCCGGCCGACGTGATCGCGGCATCGGCGCTGACGAACAGCTCGCCTGGATCCGCCGGCGACCGGCGGACGTCGACCGTGTGACCGGCTTTGACCGCGACCTCCGCCGCATCGCGCAGCGCCTCATCGCCGCGGAAGCCCGGGCCGGCGATCACGACGAGCTCGAGCGGGCGCTCGGCGGGCAGGGTCAGCAACGTGCGCACCGTCGCGCCGACCGGGTCGCTGCCACCGAACGTGACGATCACGCGCATTCGCTCGGCCGACATCGGGCGGCACGAGCCGCGCGTGTAGCGCCGAATGCCTTTGCGCAACATCAGGTAGCGCCGGCCGAGCAAGCGCTGCCGCGCGAGGTAGGTCGATGACAGCGTCGGCGCGTGAAAGTTGTGGTTCACGATCGCGGCGACCGGGAGTTGGCAGCCGCCGTTATCGTCGATCACGACGGTGCGGACCCGGCGCTCGATCAGCTTCGGCGCTATGGTCTCGGCGAGATATGGCCCGTCGATCGCGACCGCGACCGCGTGTTCCTCTTCCGCGACTTGCCGCACCTGGTGCGGCGTCCAATCGCCGATGCGGGCTTCGATCTTGCGATCGCGCGTCCACGCGGTGACCGCTTCGTGATCGCCGCCGAACAGGGCGATTGGCTCGGCGCCGGCAGCGGCGACCTCCTCGATCAGCGCGCAGATCCGTGCGACGTGCCCGAAACCGATTTCGTGCGAAGCATCGGCGCGGAACACGACGCGCGGAGCGATCATGCGACCCGTTCGAGCATCTGGCGCGTCTCTTCGAGCCCGAGCCGCGGCTCGGCGATATCGCTCGAGTAGACGAAGTCTTCGGGAACCGGCTTGCCCGGACGGATGCCGGTGAGCGTGCGATGGAACTGGAACTCGGGCCAGATCACCATGACCTCGCCGAGGTCGCTCGTGCGCCGCGCTTCTTCCGCCGAGATCAGCGTCTCGTGAAGCTTCTCGCCGGGGCGAATCCCGACGGTCGTGCACGGAACGCCAGGGGCAAGTGCCTCCGCGAGCGTTCCGATGTCGCTCGCGGCGAGCTTCGGGATGAAGATCTCGCCGCCGGCCATCAGCTGGAGGCCGCGCAGCACGAGCGCGA
>CAZDGY010000240.1:0-8437 GCA_964504685.1 uncultured Kofleriaceae bacterium
TGAGCTCGGATGGCGAGCACGCGGGCAGATGTGATCAATCAACAGAGCTAGCTAGCTAGCTAGCTAGCTAGCTAGCTAGCTCGCTAGCTAGAGCGCCTTCGTCAGGTAGGTCGCGACTTCGGTTCGCGTGTTCGCCATCTGCCAGTCGAACGAAAGGCTCAGCGTCCCGTTCGCGAGGTCGAGCCAGGTGTGCGGCACCGGCGGCGTGCCAGCGAGATCGGTCGCGATGCCGGTCCCCTCCGACTTCTTGCTGCTGACCGACGCGTCGAACCGACAGTCGATCTTCTTGACCTTGTCGGCGACCGTCTTCTTCGCGTCGGGGTGATCCTCGCAGACGTCGGCGATGCCATGGGCCGCCTCACGACAGACGCCCCAACCGAGGCCAGCTTGGGTCGGCTTCTTGGTCTCGGACTTCGAGTCGTAGCTCGCCGTGATCTTCGTGCCGCAGGCGTCGTTCGTCGCCTTCAGCTGCTTCGCCAGGTCTTCCTGGGCGGCTTTCTTCTCGGCATCGGCGTTGAGATCGGCGTGCGCGAGACTCGTCAAACCTGCCAACACACTCGCAATGATCGTGAGTTTCATGCGCGGAGCCTACCCCAGCTCGCGCATCGATCGGCACCTCGAGGTACCGCTGCCGATGCCGACCGGTACGCGCGCCTCCCGCACCGCTAGCGATCTCGCGGATCTGGATCTGGCAGGGCGATTGCTCTTCGAACCACCATGACGAACCACGCGCTTTGGCTCGCAGTGGTGGCGGCGTGCGGCGGTGGCAGTGCTGCGACTACACCGGATGCTCCCGCCGAGACCGACGCGTCGGTGGATGCGGCAAACGATGCGGGGCTCACGACGGCTGGGCGCACCGCCGCCGCGATGGCGACCGCGCAGAGCAACGCGCTATGCGTCGCGGTGCAGCCGTTCTACTGGGAGATCGGCGACGTCAACGGCTCGCTCGCATCGGGATCGATCGGCGACGCGGCGGCGACAGCGACGACGGTGATGGCGATCGCGAGCGCATCGAAGTGGCTGTTCGGCGCATACGCGGTCGAGAAGATGGGCGGCACGCCGGAGGCCGACGACATCCCGTTCTTCAACTTCACGAGCGGCTACGCCGGATTCGCGACCGATAGCTGCCCGGCGACGGGCACGATCGACGATTGTCTCGCCGGTGCGTCGGGCATGCAGGTCGCCGACGCGATCGGCAACTTCGACTACAACGGCGCGCATCTGCAGAAGCTCGCGAGCGTGATGGGCGATGGCGCGATGGGGAACGCAGCGCTCGGCGCAGAAGTGCAATCGCAGATCGGCACCGACATCGACATCCATTACAGCCAACCGCAGCCCGCCGGCGGCGTGTACACGAGCGCGGCGGTGTATGCGGTGTTCTTGCGCAAGCTGCTGGTCGGCAGCGCGACGCCCTTGCAGATCGGCACGCAGCTCGGCGCCGATGCGGTGTGCACGAACCCGCTGACGTGCGCGACCTCGGTGTACAGCCCGATCCCGAACAGTCCGACCTCGACCGAGAGCTGGCACTACGGGCTCGCTCATTGGATCGAGGATGATCCGACGGTCGGCGACGGTGCGTTCAGCAGCGCCGGGTCGTTCGGCTTCTATCCATGGGTCGACAGCACGCGCACGTTGTATGGCGTGCTCGCGCGCAAGAGCGATCCGGGAAGCGGCTACGACTCCGCGCAGTGCGGGCGGCTGATCCGCAAGGCGTGGGTCACGGGCAGCGCGCAGTAGCGAATCAGTCGAGCGCCAGCGTGGGCTCGCCGTGGTCGGGCACGAGCTGCGCCGATGCCGGCCGCGCGCGGCCACCGTGCAACCAAGCACAGTGAAAGCGCCAAGTAGAGCCGCACGAGAATCCGGACGTATCCGGAACGTAACAGTCGCAGGCCGCCACGCAGTCGGCGACACTGACGTCTGAACCAGCGATGCGCCGCGTCTCGCTTGCATTCGTGCTCGCGTTCGGTTGCGCCGGACCGGGACCGACGACCCACGCGCCTAGAGCGGCGCTCGCCGCAACCTTGCCCACCTGGGGCACCGCCGATCCGTACGAGATCGTCGAGCTGCCACCCGACGCGCGATGGGCGGTGATCTGCCAGGCGCGGAGCGATACGAACGGCGACGGCAAGATCGAGATCTCGTTCACGATACACGGCGATCAAGAGGGCGACGCGATGACCGCGTACCTGATCGACCCGGCGGGCCACGAGAGCGTGATCGACAACGTGCTCGACCGCTCGCCCGACGGGCGATGGCTCGCGATCGTCGAACACGGATCGCCGGTGCTGATCGACACCACGAGATGGGAGCGCGCGCCACTCGATGGCTCGCTCCCGCAGTTCCACATCACGACCGGCCGCGCGAGCTGGGACTTCTCGCCGGACAGTCGCTATCTGCTGTTCTCGCGAGGCGGCGCTCCGATCGTGCGCGAGCTCGCGACCGGCATCGAGCGCACGATCGCGCCGGCAGCGTGGCGCAGCGACTGGAGCGCCGATGGCTCGTGGGTCGAGCTGCGGATCCTCCACGGCGATACCGACCACGACGGTTACGTGCACGGCCCCGACGACGAACCGAGCGAAGGTGTCCCCGGCAATAACTGCGGGCGCAAGTTCGACTGGGGAGACGTGCTCACCGACATCGATCCCGACGTGTTCTCGAGCGACGGCGCGAAGCTCCAGACGGTGTCGGATAGCGCCGGGCGCGAAGACGATCTCGCACGCGTGCTGTGGCGGGTACGCGACGGCCGGCTCGTCAACGGCATTAAAGCGATCTCGGACTCGGTGATCGTCGGCAAGCGCGCCGATGGTCAGCTCGAGGTCGGCGAGCTCGGCAAGCCGGCGCGGCCGATTCCCGCCGGCTGTGACATCGAATCGAGCTGGGCACCCGCGAACAGTCTCGTGTTGCTGTGCAAGCTGCCTGGCGACCTCTACGGCGTGCGCTGGTGGCGCGGCGACGCGGACATCGAGCTATATCGCGGCGACTACCAGCCGGTAATTCTCGGCGAGAACAACGCGCACTTCGAGATCGCGACGCGGGTGAAGGATACGTTCGTCGACTCGACCGACGGGCGCGTCTTTGCGCGCCGCGATCACACCTATATCTCGTGGCAGGATCGCGATCACGTGCTCGTGCATCGCGACAGCGAAGTCGGCGGGCCGGTGGTCGCGTTGTTCACCCGGGGCAAGACCGACCCGATCGTGTGGAAGCGCGACCTCGGCGCATTGGCGTATCCGTATGCGATCATCGACGGCCGCCGGCTCGATCTGCGCACACTCGAAACCGTCGACGTGCCGCCCAACGCCGTCCGGATGCGCAGCGACGGCGCATTGATGTTCGACGGCGGCGCGACCACGTCCGATGCCTCTCAAGCCTCGTACCTGCGACGCGGTCCGCTGCGCTGGGTGCAGCCGTAGTTTCCGCGACTTCCGCGAACAGGCTTGCGAGCCGCCGAGCGTTCGCGTAGAAGTTTCGCGGTCGCGAGCCGTGGGTTTGCTCGCGGCGTTGCGGCTGGTAAGGCAGCCGTAGGAACGGTTATGGCCGAGTACGAGCTGATCGAAACCGGCGGTGTGCCGATCAAGGCATGGACGCGCGGACTGGAAATCGAAGCGCAGGCGCGAGCTCAGCTCGCGAACACCGCGCGACTGCCGATCGTGTTTCATCACGTCGCGGCGATGCCGGACGTGCACTTCGGGATCGGCGCGACCGTCGGTAGCGTCGTGGCGACCGAGCGCGCGGTGATCCCGGCAGCGGTCGGCGTCGACATCGGCTGCGGCATGATGGCGGTCGAGACGACGCTGTCGGCGAGCCAGTTGCCGGACGACCTGAAGGCGGTGCGCTCGGCGATCGAAGCCGCGGTGCCGCACGGCCGGACGCGCAACGGCGGGCGCGGCGATCGGGGCGCGTGGCACGACGTGCCGGCGGCAAACGCGGCGGCGTGGAAGGGACTGCAGGCGAGCTACGCCGCGATCAGCGCGAAGCACCCGCGTGTCGGCCAAGGTAACGACGTCAACCATCTCGGCACGCTCGGCACCGGAAACCACTTCATCGAGGTCTGTCTCGACGAAGCGGATCGCGTGTGGTTCATGCTGCACTCGGGGTCGCGGGGCGTCGGCAATCGGATCGGCACGTACTTCATCGAGCTCGCGAAGCGCGACATGCAACGCTTGCAGCGCAACCTGCCGGATCGCGACCTCGCGTACTTCGACGAAGGCAGCCGGCACTTCGCCGACTACGTCGACGCGGTCGAGTGGGCGCAACAGTTCGCTTCGATCAATCGCCAGCTGATGATGGAAGCGGTGATCGCGGCGGCGCGCACGAAGTTGCCGCGGTTCGAGCTCGGCGAGACTGCGGTGAACTGTCACCACAACTACGTCTCGCGCGAGCATCACTTCGGCAGCGACGTGTTGGTCACACGCAAGGGCGCGGTGCGTGCGCGGCTCGGCGATCTCGGAATCATCCCGGGTTCGATGGGTGCCGCGAGCTTCATCGTTCGCGGCAAGGGCAACCCGGAGTCGTTCTGCTCGTGCAGTCACGGCGCGGGCCGCGTGATGTCGCGCAGCGAGGCGAAGCGGCGATTCACCGTCGAGGATCATGCGCGCGCGACCGAAGGCATCGAGTGTCGCAAGGACGAAGACGTGATCGATGAGACGCCGATGGCATATAAGCCGATCGACGTCGTGATGGCGGCGCAGGCCGAGCTCGTCGAGATCGTTCACCAGCTGCGCCAAGTCGTGTGCGTGAAGGGATAGCGATGCGATTACCGGTGACGATCGATGGCTCGCGTGGCGAAGGTGGTGGCCAAGTGCTGCGCACGTCGCTCGCGCTCGCGATCATCACCGGACGCAAGCTGCGGCTGCGCAGGATCCGCGCAGGGCGCAAGCGACCCGGGTTGCAGCGCCAGCACCTCGCATGCGTCGAGGCCGCCGCCGCATTGTGCGGAGCTCGAGTCGAAGGTGCGGAGCTCGATTCGCAAGACCTCGCGTTCGCGCCAGGTGATGCGCGGCCGACCGAGCTGACGATCGACATCGGTAGCGCCGGCTCGACCGTGTTGGTCGCCCAGACCGTGCTCGTGCCCGCGATCGCGAGCGGGCGGCGGCTGCGGCTCGTGATCACCGGTGGCACGCACAACTCGCTCGCGCCGCCGTTCGAATTCTTGGAGCGAGTGTTCGCGCCGCATGTGGCCGCGATGGGCGCCAGGCTGACGCTGACGCTCGACCGCCACGGCTTGATGCCCGCGGGCGGTGGTCGGATCATCATCGATATCGCCGAAGGCAGTGCGCTGCGCCCGATCGAAGTGGTCGAAGCCGGCGCGGTCGTTGCGCGGCGCGCAGTCGCGATCATCGCGAAGCTACCGAGTCACGTCGGCGAACGCGAGCTCGCGGTGGCGCGCGAACGGCTGAACGATCCGGCGTGTGAGCTGCGCTCGTTCGACGACGCCGGACCGAACAACGTGTTCTTCGCCGAAGTCACACTCGCGAGTGGCGCTCGCGAGCTGTGCACGTCGCACGGGCGCAAAGGCTATCCGGCCGAGGATGTCGCCGACGATGCGCTAGACGATCTCGAGGACTTCTTGGAAGCCGGCGTCCCGGTCGGCGAGCACTGCGCCGATCAGCTGCTCCTGCCGATGGCGGTCGCCGGCGGTGGTCGGTTTCGCACCCTCGCGCCGCTATCGCTGCACGCGACGACCAACATCGAAACGATTTCGGCGTTTCTCGACGTCCCGATCCGAGTCGCCGAGCACGAAGGCGTCGCCGACGTCTCGATCGGCTGATCGGCTCGAAAATGGCTGATCCGCCGCGGGCGCCCTCGCCCGCAAGTTGACAAAAGCGACAGCGTCCCCAGGGAATGGCTTAGATCACGTGGGTTTGCGTCGGGGACGGTTTCGCGCAGGTTGACAAAGGAGACAGCGTCCCCAAGATCGCCGAAAATTTTTTTATGACGGTCTCCCAGCTGCGGTTGATGAAGACGGAAACGCGCGACATCGGCGAGCGGATGCGCAATCGCGAGCTGAACCTCGGCGAGACGGAGCCGTGGGCGATGAGCAACTCGGCATTCTTCGTCGCCTTCGTAGCGATCGCGGCGAGCATCGCGCTGCTCGCCCTGTTGCTGCGCGCGGGCTAGTGCCGCTTGACTGGCTTCACCGGCTCGGCGAACACGGGTTCGTAGAGCGAGTTCGCGCCGGCAGAGATCGTGAGCGTCGGCCGTGCATTGTCGCGCTGAGATGAAGCCACGAGCACGCCTGGGTTTCGCCCGAGCAGCAGCGCCGAACCGGTCGGGTTCTGGGAGCGCAGCATCGCGCCCGACGGTGCGACGAGCGTGATACCCAAGCCATCGATATCGCCACCGGTCGCGCTCGTGCACACGATCGTGCCGGCCGGCGCCGGGACCGCCGAGCCGACGGCGGAGCAATGCAGCGCGAGCTGCGGGTCCGAAGTTACCGGAGCGAGCTTGCAGCTGTTCGCGCTCGCAACGGTGAGCGCGAGGTCGAAGCCGGTGCCGGATGCGGTCCACGTGCCGCCGAGCGCGAGGAGCAGGCGATAGTCGGAGTCCTGGCGGTGGTCCTGGTGATCGCTCGCTTGGTAGCGACCGACTGCGCCGGCGTCGTGGCTCTTGCGGCCGATGCAACCGGTGACGCCGCCGTCGTTGGCGAGCTCGAACCACGCGGCGCCGACCAGGTCGTGCTCGATCAGCATCTCGGTCGTCGGGTTGGCCCAGTAGTGAACGTCGAGGTTCATGCTCCATCGCCCGACCGGATCGGCAGCAGCGCTACCGCACGCGAGCAAGACGATGGCGCCGACCTTCCACATCGGGCGAGCGTACCGCAACGCCCGGCGGACCGAAGTCGCCTCGGCGCGCGGCTAACGCCGTTTGACGAGCTCGCCTAACACCGCCTCGTTGAGCGCGGCAGCGCCAGCGGAAATCGCCAGGATCGCGGGTCCATTGTTGCGCCTGGTCGACACCACGAGCAGGCCCGGTGTTCGGGCGAGCAACAGCGACGGACCGCTCGGGTTCGGAACCCGCTGCATCGCTCGCGATGGCGAGACGAACGCGAGGCCCAAGCCGTCGATGTTGCCGCCCGCTGGGTTCGTGCACACGACGGTTCCCGCCGGCGCCGGAATCGCCGAGCCGACCGCCGTGCAGTGCAACGCGAGCTGCGGGTCCGACGTCACCGCGCCGAGCTTGCAGCTGTCACCACTCGCGGCGGTGAACAACAGATCGAAACCAGTGGCCGATGCGGTCCACGTGCCGCCCAGCGCGAGCAGCAGCTGATGATCGGAGCTCTGGTGGTGGTCCTTGTGATCGGACGCTTCGTAGTGGCCCTGCGCGCTGAAGTCGCGGATGGTGCGCCCGAGGCAACCCGTAACGGTGCCATCGCTCGCGAGCTCGACCCACGCTGCGCCCATGACGCTGTGCTCGATCAGCTGCTCGGTCGTCGGGTTCGCCGAGTAGTGCACGTCGAGGTTCATGCTCCAGCGCCCGAGTGGATCGGCGGCGGCAGTCGCGCACGCGACCAACCCGATGGCGCCGATCTTCCACATCGCCGGGTAGCGTAACCCACGGTGCAGCGTCCCGAAGTCGACTTCGGTCAGCGCCATCGCCGGTGTTATTTGCGCTTCGGCGGATCGATGTACTCGGCCTCGCGCATCGGGCGAGCGTCCGCCGTGAGCTCGATCGTCGGTGCCACGGCGCGCGGATCGAGCGTGACCCTGACCTGCGCTCCCGGGTCACGCACGACGATCAACGAGCTGCCGACTGGAGCCTCCGGCTCTGGCCCGATCATCCGCGGCTTGTCGAGCGAGATCCCAGCGCCGAACACCGTGTCCGATCCGGCGGTGCAGACCAGCGGGTCGAGCTGGGTCTTGATCCGCGAATCTCCGAGCGTGCAGTGCAGCGCGAGCTTCGGATCGAACGACTCCTTGCTCGGCGTGCAACTGCGCCACGACGCGGTGACGAACGCGAGCTCGATGCCGTGCGCGGTCTGCGTCCATCGGCCGCGCAGAGCGACGAGACGGCGCGTCTCGGTCAGGTTGCGGTGATCTTGATCGAGCACCGCGTTACCCGCGATCGTCGTCTCGGTGTAGGCCTCCATCGACATGAGCTCGCGGTGCTGGAGCGATAGGCTCATGCTCCACGTGCCGACCGGGCTCGGAGCTGCGTGAGCCGCAGTGGCCGTGCAGACAACCGCGACGACGCAGACCCGCATCGCCCCATCAACGCACGAATCGGCGCCGAGTTCTGCGGTTTTTTCCCCCGCGCGGTAGAGTCGCTTCGTGAGCTCGCGCAGCCTCGTCGCAGCCGGCGCCATCATCGGGGTCGGCTGCACCATCGGCGAGGGCGCCATCCTCGAAGCGGGCTGTGTGCTCGGCCACGGCTGCCGGCTCGGCGCCTTCACCTACGTCGGCCCCGGCGCGAACCTGGGGTATGACGTGGTGCTCAG
>CAZDGY010000241.1:0-3464 GCA_964504685.1 uncultured Kofleriaceae bacterium
GGTAGCTCGTGCGGAACTGCTCGACCGGAACCGCGAGCGCCATCGCCGGGTCGCCGGTGCCGGCGCCGTCCGCGTCTTGGCCTTCCATGTACTGCGCGACCATCACCTTCTGGTTCGCGGTGATCATGAAGCTAGCCGAGTTGTTCTCGATCGCGATGAAGTCGCCGGCGTTCGTGATCGTCGTCGGCGCGCCGGGCTGCGCCGGGTTGTAGGTCAGCGTCGTGCCAGGTTGGGTCGCGATCACGCGGATCACTTCGACCTTACCGGCGGGCTCGGTCGTGACCGCCGGCGCGTTGACGATGTACGTCGAGCTGAGCGCATCGACGCCGAACATCGACTCTTCCATGTGGTCGCAGGCGGCGACCGGCGGGTCGTCGGGAACGTCGGCGCAGTAGTGGCCGCTGATCACCTGGACCGGCGCGCTCGAGGTGATCTCCGAGCCGGTGAAGTCGTAGTCGGTCACGTCGACCTCGGCCGGATCGCCGTTGCTGGTCAGCTCGACGACGTCGCCCTGGTTCAGCATGATCGTCTGCGGCGTGCCGATCGCGAACGCCTGGATTCCGGGCGCGGCATCGGTCGTCGCGCGCGACTTGATCGTGACCATCGTGCCGTCCTGCATCGCGGTGATCGCCATCTCACTCGGGTTGACGCCCGCGAGCCCGCCGAGCGCCGCCGCGAAGTAGTCCTTGCGCCACACGTTCGTCGGAAGCATCAGCGACGCATCGTTGCTGTACGAGAAGTCGACGCCACCATCGATGCTGTATTCGAGCGAGTTGAACTGATAGACCGTGACCGGGTTGTTCGACCGCAAGTGGTACGCACCCTTCGCGACGATGCCGGGCTCGGTCGGGGCAATGTCATCGCAGCCACCGGTCTCCGGTGTGAGCGCGTCGTTGCACATCTTGAGCGCCTGCTGCCACGGGAGCTTTTGGACGAGCAGGCTGTTCGCGGGGACAGTCACCATCATCGGCGACGTCAGCGCGCCGCCGTCGATCGTGATCATCGCGACGTCGCCCGAGGTGTTCGAGATCGCGACCGCGAAGTCGAAGTTGTCGCCGACGATGTTGCCAGTGACCGTCGGGTAGTAGTCGCAACCGATGTAGCTCTGGCTGAGCGCCGCCGGCGAGCACGTGCCGGTGCACACGCCCATTGTCTGGTCGCAGGTCACGCCCTCGACTGGATCGCACGTGACCATGTCGTAGCCCGAGCCGTCGGCGTTGCACGCGGTGGAGATGTTGCCGTTGCATGTGCCGGTTCCTGGCACGCACAGCACGCAGCCGAGCATGTCGCTACATGCGTTCGGACAGGTCATCGAGTCTTGGAACGTGCCGTCCTGGCAGGTCTCCAACTCGTTGCCGACGCACTGCATGGCGCTGCCACTGCATGGCCCGTGATTGTTGCGACCGGATGGACCGCAAGCGACTAGGGCAAGGACAAAAATAGAGCAGCCAAACCATCGCGCCATGGGGAGCCTCCCGTGGCCAAACTATCCGATTGCCCAGGCCGCCACAACGGCGCCGAGGTAGGAGCGCTGGTCCGGCCAGCACTTGCCGCCTCGCCGGGCGATCCCGCGATGTCGGGCTCGTCACACGGGCGGTCGCCGGGGCTACGCGCGAGCGGCAGGCCGCGTCTTCGCGGGCTTCGCGGCCGGCTTGGCCTTGTTGGGGGCCGCGGGCTTGCCGTTCGGCTTGACGATCGGCGCGGCGTGCTTGCCGTTGGTCTTGCCGTTCGGTGCAGCGGCCTTCGCGATCGCGACCGGCTTGCCGGTCTTTGCAACCGCGGCGGCGGTCGGCGCGGCAGGGGCCGCAGCGACCGGCTTGCCCTTCGCAGCCGCGGGAGCCATCGGCTTGCCCTTCGCAGCCGCGGGCGTTTTCGCGGCGACCTTGGCAGCGGCCTTCGCGGCCTTGGTCTCATCCGCGAGCTGCTTGATCTGCTGGTCGACGTACTGGTCGAAGTCCGGGCGCAGCAGATCCATCGGTCCCCAGATCGGAAACGTGATCTCGTGGATGCCGAGGTACTTCGCGCGATGGTGGACATCGCACAGCACCCACAGATTGTCCTCGTGATGATCGACCCAGTCGGCGACCTGCTTCTGGGTGAACGGCGAGTGGTACTCGTTGCGGTCCTGATGGCGGTGCCGCAGGTTCGGCAAGATCGCCTTGTTGAACTTGTCGACATCGATCGCGTTCGCGAGCGCCCACTCGATCACGTGGTGATGGGTCTCCATCGCCTTCGCGCTGTAGCGGTTCTCTTTCGGATCGCCGAGCGTCGAGTGCTTCACGCCGCACACGATGCACGGCAGATCGAGCTCCTCGGTCAGGTGCTTGTGCGCGCGCGTGTACTCCGGCGTCTCCTTGCGCACGTCATGCGCGGGGTAGAACGCGATCTCCTTTAGCAGGCGCGCGTTCGAATGGATCTTCGCAACCTGATCTTGGACCTTACGTTGGTCGCGCAGGCGCTTGAGCATCGCTACGTCTTGAATATCTCTCGACACGGCATCCCTCCAGTTGGGGGGACCGTACACGAAGTTAGATGTCCGAGAACGAGAACTGCGCTTGTACTAGCTGCCACGCGCTCCCGGTCTTTTCATAGACCAGCAGCATTCGGTACGGCACGGGCTTGTCCTTTGGATGTTTCGCGGAGCTCGCGTCGACGTTCGCGGCGAGCCACGCGACGGTCTTGCTCGACGTGACGCCCGCTTGGATGCCATCGCGCACTTTGAACGCGAGGTTCCACGCGACAAGCTTCGCCCGGACCGCGGCGCCGCCGACGTAGCGCTCGCCGAGATCACTGCCGTACAGCACGACATCTTTGCGCGCGGACACCGTCGCCGCGAGCGCCTTGGCATCGCCGATCGTCGCCTCGACTTGGTTGACCACATCTTCCGCGCCGTCGATCTTGCGCGCGATCTCCATCAGCTTCACAGCTGCGGCGATCGCCTTGGCTTGCTCGGCGCCGCTGTAGACCCGGCTCGCCAGCCAGGTCACCGGTTGCCACCCGCCAGCTTTGTCGTACAGCGCGGTCGCGTGCATCGGATCGGGCTTGTCGTGCATGCAGCTGGCCATGCCGCACACCGCCGACGCCCAGATATCCGCCGCGACCCATGCTGCGGTGCCGTCGGCGGCGTACGCGACGGTGGTGCCCGACTTCGCGTGTAGGTTGACCGAGGCGATGTCGACCTCGTCGCCGCCCTTGACGTCTTCGACCGTGTCCGGCGCTTCGTGCGGGAAGTGCACGCCGAACGCGAACCGCGGTGCGTTCATGTGCGGCGCGGCGACGCCGCTGGTCGCGTCGGCGGTCGCCTGCAGGAGGCCCTCGGCGGTCGCGCGATCGTAGCCGTCGTGGTCGTCGGCGAACGCGGTTGCGGAGACCATTGCGAGCGCCAGCGTGAGTGCGATCCGCATCGCGCGACGTTACCGCGGTGCGAACCGGTAGTGCGCGACCAGCCACTGCCGGCCGGCGCC
>CAZDGY010000241.1:3564-8376 GCA_964504685.1 uncultured Kofleriaceae bacterium
GACGTTACCGCGGTGCGAACCGGTAGTGCGCGACCAGCCACTGCCGGCCGGCGCCAAAGTTGAACAGCTCCGCGCACGCGAGAAAGAACACGCGCCAGCGCTGGAACCCGGCACGGCCGACCAGCGGCTCGAGCTCGCCGCGCGCGGCCATGAGGTTGCGATACCAGGCCTCCGACGTGCGCGCGTAGTGCGTGCCGTCGATCCGCCACTCGTCGGTGATCGCGAGCTCGCGTTGGAACTCGCGAAACAAGTCGACGCTCGGCATCAGGCCGCCGGTAAAGAACTCGCGCGCCATCCAATCCGATGCGCCGCCGTCCTCGAACGGATACGCGTAGCGGCGATGCGCGAACACGTGGACGAACAACGCGCCATCCGGGCGCAGCCAGCGCGCGAACTTGGCGAACAGCGCTTCGTAATTGCGCAGGTGCTCGAACATCTCGATCGACACGACGCGATCGAAGCTCGCGGCGGGCAGCTCGAGCGCGCGGATGTCGGCGGTCTGCACCGTGAGGTTGGTCAGACCTCGCTCGGCAGCGCGCGCGGTGATGAATTCGCGCTGGCTGTTCGAGTTCGACACCGCGGTGATGTCGCTCGCCGGATAGCGCGCCGCGGCCCACAGCGCGACCGAGCCCCAGCCGCAGCCCAGATCGAGCACGCGCTGGCCGTCGGCGAGCCCGGCGCGCTCGGCGTAGAGCTCGAGCATCGCAGCTTCGGCGGCATCGAGCGTGGTCACGCCGTCGGGCCAATAGCAGGCCGAGTACTTGAGGTGCGAGCCGAGCACGCGCTGGTAGAACGCGGCGGGCACTTCGTAGTGCTGCGCGTTCGCGGCGGCGGTCTCGATCGCGAGCTCGCTGCGCCGCAGCTCGGCGACGAGCGCGCGCGGATCGCGCCGGCGCTCTTGCAACAACCGCAGGGCGCACACCCCGCGGATCGCAGCGCGCATCACCGGCTCGGGCACGAGCCCAGAATCGACGATGCGCTCGACCAGCACGAAGCGCGGCAGCTACGACGGGTCGTTCGACGGCAGCGGCTTGCTCCCCGCGGAAGCGCGGTGCGGATCCGCAGAGGCCGCAGCCTTGCCGGGGGCCGGCGCCGCCGAATGGCGGTGCGAATCGTTCGACGACGGCGACGGCGGCGACGACGGCGTGGCCTTGTCGTCGGTCGGCGGTGCATCGGTCGGCGGCAGCGCGCCCGAGTCGGTCTCGTGCACGGCTTCATCCCACGCGATCTCTGGGCCCTTCGTGACGCGTACTTCTGTCCGCTTTTGTTCGCGACGCATCGCCTTTTGACGAGCCTTGTCCTTCAGGTCAGTCTCGCGCTGGCGCTTGGCAAATGTGGCTTTTCGATTCGTCATGGGAGGATAGCTACTCCTTAGGTTGGCTCGGGCGGCGGCGGAGCTTGCGCCCTGGCGGCTGAGCCGTGTGGAAGTGCGGGCCATGGACGGTGCAGCCCGGGAAGCTGTCCGAGATTTCCTTGGCTTCACGCAGCGCGATGGCGCCGTTGGAGTCGTTCTCGTGCAGGACCGGGTCGCCGATGTCGCCGGGCATGAACGAGATGGTCGAGCGTTGCGTGCTCTCGTTTACCGAGACGAACACCCGTTCGGGCCGTCCGCGCAAACGCTTTGCTAATGCTGGGTTGGTCAAAATTCGCTCCTACGGCACTGCAAACCGACGCCACCAGCCGCCATGGGGGCGATCTCAGCGACCGTCTGATGACCGTCGCAGTCGCCCTCGCAAGAACGAGGCATGGCTATACCATTGCAGGGCGCACTCGCAAAGCGCCCAAGCGCCTACACGCAACCCGATCCGATCGCCTCGAAAACGCTCGTTACGGCGACCGCGTGCGATAGCCCGGTGCGGAGAACTAGCGCTGAGATTTCGCGCCGCTGCTATACTGTGTGAGATGTCGGCGGGCACCGTCCTCGACGGGCGGTTCGAGCTACTCGCCGAGGCGAGCGTGGGCGGAATGGGCTGGGTCTATCGCGGGCGCGATCGCGAAACCGGTCGCACCGTCGCGATCAAGGTGCTGCGAATCGAGCGTCCGTCCGATCTCGCCCGGTTCGCGCGCGAGTCGAATTTGTTAGCGACGGTGCGGCACCAGAACGTCGTCGGGTATGTCGCGCACGGCGCCGATGCGGGCATTCATTACCTCGCCGAGGAGTGGATCGACGGCACCACGTTGTCCGCGTATCAGCGCAGCAAAGGCATCGACCTGCGCGAAGCGGTGACGATCGCGACCGAGGTCGCCGCTGCGCTCGCCGCCGCGCACGAGCTCGGCGTCATCCATCGCGACATCAAGCCCTCGAACATCTTGCTCGAAGGCGGCCGGCCCGACGGGGTCAAGGTCGTCGACTTCGGCATCGCACGGCTCGCGACCGAGGCGGGCCTCCTGACCCGCACCGGCGTGATGATCGGAACGCCGCCGTACATGTCGCCCGAGCAGACCCGCGGCCAGACCGACATCGACTCGGCGAGCGACGTGTGGTCGCTCGGCTGCGTGCTCTATCAGATGCTGACCGGGCGGGTCGCGTTTGGCGGCAAGACCCAAGCGAGCGTGCGCGCGCGTGTGTTGCTCGCCGAGCCGACCGCGCTGCTCACCGCATGCCCGGAAGCGCCACCCGAGCTGATCACGCTCGTCGATGCGATGCTCGACAAAGCGCCTGCGCTTCGCCCGGCCGACGGTAACGTCGCGTTCGCGCGGCTGCGTTCGCTATCGCCGATGCCGGCTAGCCCCCGGCGCGGCAGCAGTGCGAGCGAGGCGACCACGTCGGTGATGCCCGGTCGGGAACGCACGCCGCGCAGCTCTCCGGAGATCGAGCAGCCGAGCGCGTTCGTGTTCCTCGCGCCGTTCGAGCAGCCCGAGGACGATCGGCACGGCGCGCAGGTCGCGCAGCTCGCGTCGAACCACGATCTGTCGGCGCACGTGTTCGAGGACGGCTCGGCGCTGCTCCAGGCCAAGGCCGGCAAGTCGGGTGCACTGGCTGCCGCTCGCGCCGCGATCGCGGCGAGCGAGCAATTCGAGGGCGGCGTCGCGCTGTTCGCGCGGGGCATCAACGACACGATCGAGGAGTCGTTCGATCGCGGTGCGGTCATGCTCGAGCGCGCGACGTTGACCGGCGCGATCGGATCACTCGACGACGACGACGGCGGCGCCGACATCCGCGTCGACCACGTCATCGCCGAGCTGATCGCGGCGGAGCTCCCGGTCGGTGAGACGCCGGAGGGCCCAGTGCTGCACGTGCAGGGCCGACGTGGCTGACCGCATCGACCGCGAGCTCGAGCGATTCGTCGCGGCGTGGACCGATTGGGTCAGCTCGGTGTCGCTCGCCGAGCTGCGCGCATCGCAACCCGCTCCGTGGGCCGGGTTCGGCCATGGCGCTGCCGGCACCGCGTACGCGTTGTGGCGGGTCGGGACCGGGGCCAAGAACCGCAGCGTGCTCGGGCAGGCGCGCCGGTGGTGGTCGATCGCGACGGCCGCCGCACGGGCGCCGCGCGGGTTACGAGCCGGCGACGTCGCGCGGGTCTCGGTCGTCACGTCGGTGCCGCTCGGACAACCGGGCATTCACGCGGTAGGGGCGCTCGTCGCTCAGTCGCTCGCTCGCTCGCGCGACCGCGACGCCGCGCTCGCGAAGTTCATCGCGGCGACTCGCAAGCCGCGCCGGCCGGTGGCCGAAGTGTGGTTCGGCGACTCCGGTGTGCTCTCTACCGCGCTCATCCTTCGCCGGCACATCGACGATGCGCGGATCGAGGAGTTGATCGAGACGCTCCGCCGTCGCGTCGAGTCGGCGCCACCGATGCCAGGACCGGGGTTCGCGCACGGTCGCGCCGGCGTGCAGCGCACGCGTTTGTCGTTGGCGCGCGCGACCGGGACGCCCCCCGCCGTCGCGGATCTCGAACCACCGAACGTCGAGCTCGTGCTCGCGCGTGCGCCGGCCGGCCTCAAGCTTTCGCTGTGCAACGGCTTGGCGGGGTTCGTTCAGCTCTGGGCATCGGCGTTCGAGGCGACCGGCGATGCGATGTGGCTCGACGCCGCGCGCGCCGCAGCGCCCGAGCTCGAGAGCTCGGCGCCGACCGAGCACAACGGCGGCAGCGTGTGCTGCGGCCTGGGCGGTCGTGCGTACGCTCTGCTCGCGATCGCGCGGATCGATCCGTCCGGCGATTGGCGGCCACGAGCGCGCGGCCTGGCGTTACGCGCGCTCGGCGACGAGACGCTCGGTCATGGCGTGCTCGGCGGGCTGTCCGGCCTGGTGTGCTTGGCCAGCGACCTCACCCGCAAGTCGCGCAAGTCGGTCGACGAACCGCTACCCCTGCTCGCCTAGCGGGCCGCAGTGATCGCGCAGGGCTGCCCGTGTCCGTGGTCGCGAGTCCTGGTACCGACCATACATTGGCCGGTGTTCGTGTTGTTGAGCGCACCACCATTCGCGTCCGACAGGTCGCGAACCACGGATCGCATCAGCTTGAGCTTGTTCGCCTTGCTTTGCTTCTTCATGGTGCTCCCTGCGGTTTGTGGCGGGCCAACGGACTACTTGCAGTCGCTCATATGCTGGTTATCGGCGCCGGTATGGTTACCGATCGTCCCGCTGATGCAGCCGGTCGCCGTGCAGCCGGCGCACCCATGCAGTCCGCCGACGACGGAGCTGGCATTTTGGGTGAGCTCGCGAATCGTCTCGCGCATCACCCGAAGTCTGCTTGGCTGTGATTTCTTCATCGGGGCTCCTACGATGGGTTCTGGGTGCCGCCGGTTTCCCAACCGTGCAGCCCGCTGTTCGTGCAGCCATTGCAGCTCGCGCCGCAACCAGTGACTCCGATCCGC
>CAZDGY010000242.1:0-8353 GCA_964504685.1 uncultured Kofleriaceae bacterium
CGCGCCGAACCAGCCGCCAGTGGGGAAGCGGTCGGCTTCGACGCAATCACAGCGGCGGGTTCGGCGCTCTCTGCATGATGAACCGCGAGATCGATCCAGAACTCGGAGCCGCGATCGACCTCGCTCGAAAACCCGATGTTCGCCCGCATCATCTCGGCGAGACGCTTGCTGATCGTTAGGCCGATACCGGTGCCTTCGATCGGTCCGGCTTCCTGGCCAGCGCGTTGGAACGGCTCGAAGATCCTGTCGCGTTTGTCATCGGGGATGCCGATGCCGTCATCCGCGACCGTGACCCGCACCGCATTGCCGCGGAGCTCGGTGCGAAACGTGACGTGACCGTTCGGCTTGCCGTACTTGATCGCGTTCGAGCCGAAGTTCATGAGGATCTGTGCGAGTCGCGTGCGATCGGCGTTCACGCGCGGCACACCGACCGGTATCGGAGATAGCGCGAGCGCGATCTGCGCGCGCTGTGCCATCGGCTCGAGCGTGTGCGCCGCCTCGGTGAGCACTTCTCCGACCTCGACCGGCTCGACCGAGATCGCGACCCGGCCGGCCTCGATCCGCGACAGGTCTAGGACGTCATCGATCAGACGCAACAGATGCTCGCCGCCGCGCATCACGTGAGCGAGGCGCTCGAGCTGGCGGTCGGTGAGCGGCTGCTTGCGGTCGCGCTCGAGTAGCTGGGCGAAGCCGAGGATCGCATTCAACGGCGTGCGGAGCTCGTGGCTCATCGACGACAAGAACTCGCTCTTCGCCGCGCTCGCGGCCTCGGCGATCTCTCGCGCGTACCCGAGCTCCTCGGCGCGCTGGACGTCGTCGGTCACATCGGCGATCGTCGACACCGTGCCGTGATCGGCGGTCTTGCGCTCGGTGATGCGTAGGTATCGCCCCGTGCCGGTGCGAACCTCGAGCGTGCCTGACGGCGCGTGGTGATACGCGAGCCAGCGCCGGTGCAGTGACTCGCGGGTCTCGTTGCTGAAATCGAACACGCCACTCGCGAGCGCCTCGCGCAGGATCTCGTCGAAGCGCCGGCCGACGATCGCGGCGCCGCTCGGCCCACCGAGGAGCTGACGAGCTGCGCTATTCACCATCATCACGCGGTCGTTCTCGTCGAACAGCGTGAACGCTTCCTGCACCGCATCGACGGCCGAAACCAGGTACGTGCTCGCGCGCCGATGCTCTCGCTCGAGCTTCCGCCGCTCGGTGACGTCTCGGATGCCCGCGATGATCAGCATGCCGCGATCCGTCGTGATCGGAGACAGACTGATCTCGACCGGGAACTCCACGCCGTCCTTGCGGCGGCCGCGCAGGTCGAGATTCGATCCCATCGGCCGGAGCTTCGGGGATGACACGTAGCCGGCCAGGTGACCCCCGTGGCGTGGGCGGACCGAATCCGGCACGAGCATGTCGATCGGCTGGTTCAACAGCTCGTCGTGCGAGTAGCCGAACATCCGCTCGGCCTCGGCGTTGACGAGCGCGATCTTACCGACCGCATCGACGACGAGGAGGCCATCAGGTGCCGCATCGATCAGCGCACGAAACGGAACGTTCCACTCACTTAGCATCATCGATCCTGACTACGAATGTCGCACCCGATTCGGCGGGCTCGACCCAGATCCGGCCGCCGTGAGCTTCGACCGCGAGCTTGCAGAACGCAAGGCCGAGCCCGCGGTTGCTCAGCGTCGACGCATCACCGCCGCCGACGTAGCGATCGAAGACGCGAGCTCGGGCCTCGGCGGGCACGCCCGGTCCCGCATCGATCACGCGAAGCTCGAGCCCGGAGCCCTCGCGGGCAACCACGACGCGAATGGTCGAGCCTTCCGGGCTGTGACGGATCGCGTTGTCGACGAGATTCGCGAGCACGCGATGAACGAGATCGGGATCGACCTCGAGCGTGACCGGCGCGACCTCGGTGACGAGCAGGACCCCTTCGGCCGCGGCACGCGCTTGCATGTCCTCGACCACGCCAGCCACGAGACCTCGCGCTTCGACCGGGCGCCGCGATGGCGCGAGCTGGCCCTCGTCGGCCTTGCCGATGTCGAGCAGGTTCGTGATCATCCGCATCAGCGACCGCGTCTCGTCGTGGATCTTCGTCGCGGCATCTCGCGAGCGTTCGTCGGCGTTGGCGTTGCGCAGCACACGCTGCGCGTGGAGCTCGATCGTGTTGACCGGGTTCTTCAGATCGTGAACTACGAACGCCGAAAGCTGCTCCTTCTGCAGCTGTAGCCTCTGCAGCTCGTCGCGCTGGCGCTCGAGCTCGGCCGACAGCTCGCTGCGCTCCGCTGCCATCCGACGTTGTCGCAGCGCCGTCTGGACTCGCACGATCAACTCGCCTGGCCGGAATGGCTTGGTGATGAAGTCGTCGCCGCCTGCGCGCACCGCGCGATCGAACGTCTCGACATCGCGCTGTGCGGTGACGAACACGATCGCGACCTGATCGCCGCCGGGCAACGCGCGGATCTGCTCGCATGCGGCGATCCCGTCGGTCCCGGGCATGCGGACATCGAGCAGGATGCAGTCGGGACGCTCGCGTGCGAAGGCGGCCACGCCATCATCGCCGCCCGACGCGAGCACCGCGCGAATTCCCTCGTCGTCGAGCATCGCCTTCGCGAGCGCGCGGTTCTCGGCGTTATCGTCGACCACCAAGACCGTCCCTATTGCGACCTGGCCGACCATAGCGGGCTCAAGGTATAGCAAGCGTTGCAGCCGCGCACGCGGTGATGTGGGGCGTTTCGCGCGCCGGTTGCGGTGGTGGACCAGGGCCCGCATGCGTTGCGCGATCGCCGTTCTGGGCCGGGATGCCGTGGCTCTAACGGCGATCCGGCGCTGCGGAGAGGGCTCGGCACGAGACGTGAAACTAGCTCCCGCATGCGCAAGCCAACCTGTGCGGATGTGATGAAGGCGAACCTACGAACGATCTGCGAGAACGACGATGTTCGGTTGGCGGCGAGCGAGATGACCCACGACGAGATCCGTCACCTGATCGTCGTGGATGCCGCCGGGAAGCTCGTCGGGCTGGTCTCGGATCGCGACCTGCTACGCGCCCCCGATAGGACCGCGACCATCGGTGCAGTGATGTCGCGCGACGTGATGTGCGTCGGGCCGGGCATGCCAGCCGCGTTTGCAGCCGAGCGGTTGATTCGCGGCAAGTATAGCGCCCTGCCGGTCGTCGACGAGACCGGACATCCGATCGGCATCATCACGTGCACCGACTTCGTCGAGATCGCGTTTCGCGCGCTGTCGGGATTCGATCCGGGCGCGAAGCGCGCACGCGCCTGAAGCTGGCACGTCGGTTGCCTATACAGAGAGCATGAACACCAACCATAGCCAGGTCGTCGTCGGTTACGACTTCAGCAAGAGCAGCCGCGCGGCGATGTACCGCGCGATCGCGATCGCGAAGCGTGCACCGTTTCACATACTGCACTTCGTCTGCGTGATCGAACCTCATGGTTCGGTCCCGGGGCTGCCTCACCACGGGCGTGCCGACTACCAGTACGCCGAGCGCGTGCAACAAGCGCTCACGGATGTGATCGCCGAAGAGTTGCGTGCCGCGTCGATCACCGATCGCGTGCACTTCTACGTGCACGCGCGAATCGGGAAAGCTGCGGAAGAGATCCTCCTACTCGCCCACGAGGTCGGCGCAGACTTGATCGTCGTCGGCAGCCACGGCCTGGTCGGGGTCGAGCGGATGCTGATCGGCTCGGTCTCGGAGCACGTGGTGCGCGAAGCGGGCTGCTCCGTCGAAGTGGCGCGGCCCAAGACCTATAACTACGTCGAGCTCGTCGACATCAAGACGGTCGAGCCGACCCACAGCTACGTCCCGCCGCACCGCTACACGTACGATCAGCACTGCGCGACGCTTCGTCCCGACGAGTGGCCGCTCTACTAACGACATCGTGCACGTAGAAACCCGCACGAGCGCTCGCGCGCGCGTGCGAGCGGTGCGAGCGATCCGCGTGATGCGTAATTCTCGGATCGCTGTCGCGCGGACAAGAAACCGCGCAAAGCATGCGCAGCGTGCGCGCGCGTCCGCAACCGATGCGCGAACGACCGCAAAGTTTGCTGCGCAGCGATGGCACGCGACGTGATGAGGGAAGCCGCATGCGCTGGATGAGCTTGACGATCTGTTCAGTACTCTTCGTGGCCGCGTGTACAGGCCCCGCTGGTCCGGAAGGTCCGGCCGGCGCGACTGGTGATGCCGGACCGACAGGTCCGACCGGGGCGACGGGCGACGCCGGTCCGCAAGGCGAGGCAGGCATCGGTCCATGGCTCACCCAACCGGCGGTCGCGATCCAGGTGACCGACCTGCAGTTCGCCGCTGGGTCGGCGACCGTCAGCTTCACCGTTACGGACGGCAGCGGCGCACCGCTCGATCTCGGCGGCCGGCTGACCGACGGCAAGGTGGCGACCAGCTTCGTGCTCGCGCAGCTCGCCGAGAACACCGACGGCTCGCCCGCGCAATACACCGCGTACACGACGCAACAGGCGACGAGCGGCTCCGGTGCGATGGCCACGCAAGCGAACACCGAGAGCAGCGGCACGGTCTCGGTCGTCGATGTCGACAAGGGCGAATACACCTACGCGTTCGCCGCGCCGACGACTGGCATCGACCCGACGCTGACCCAGACGGTCGGCGCCCTCGCGGTACGCACGATCGGCACCGCGCAGGCAATCGGCAACACGACGTTCTCGGCGCGTCCCGATCACGGCACGACGATCAGCCGGCAAGAGGTCACCGATACGACCTGCAACAGTTGCCACAAGGATCTGTCGATGCACGGCGGCCGATGGACCTCGACCGAGCAATGCATCCTTTGCCACCAACCGCAGTCGAGCGATCCGTCGACCGGCAACACGCTCGACTTCAAAGTGATGATCCACAAGATCCACGACGGCGAGGGTTTGCCGAGCGTCGTCGCCGGCACGCCGTATCAGATCGTCGGCTACATGGGCTCGGTCAACGATTTCTCGACCGTCGCGTTTCCCGAAACCGCGCCGATTCCGACCGCAGGTCCATCGGGGATCTTGGCGTCGGGTACGCAGCGCTGCACCGCTTGCCACTCCGGTGCGCAAGGCGATCGCTGGGGGACCGCGCCGGCGAAGACAGCGTGCACGTCGTGTCACGACAACATCTCGTTCACCCTGCCGGTGCCGACCGGGATGGTGCTGCACGGCGGCGGCGTTCAACCGGACGACGCGCCGTGCGCGGTCTGTCATCCGTCGACCGGTAGCATCGCCGGCATCGCCGACTTCCACTTCGTCGGTCTGATCTCGCCGACCGCGACCACGGTCGTGCTCGCGATTCAGACGATGACGAACACCGGCCCTGGCCAGACGCCGGTGATGACGTTCACCGCGACGGTAAACGGCGCGCCCGCGAACTTGATCACCTCGCCGCTGACCGGGATGACCGCGACGATCGCGGGCCCGACCACCGACTACGCGACGTTCTGGCAGGCCAAGGTCCAAGGCTCCGGCGCGGTCGGCACGCTCGCGCTCCTCGATGCGCCGACCGGCTTGCATAGCTACACGTTCCCCGCCGCATCCGCGATCCCCGCGCTCGCGACCGGCAGCTACGCGGTCGCGCTCGAGGGCTATATCCAACCGACCTCGACGTCTCCTCGTTACGCCGCGGTCAACCCGGTGTTCACGTTCGCGGTCACCGACGCGACGCCGCAGCCGCGCCGACAGATCGTCGCACGCGATAACTGCAACGGCTGTCACTACGATCTCAACGCGCACGGCGGGGCGCGCAAGGAAGTGCAGTACTGCTTGTTCTGTCACAACCCCGCGAACTACGACAGCGCGGGTGCGCCGCGGTTTCAGGGCACGAACAACGTCGACGCCGAGGCGCTCGACTTCAAACACATGCTGCACAAGGTGCACGCCGGCACGCAGTTGGCCGAGCCATTCGTCGTCGGTGGATTCCCTCTGCCATCAGTGGCCAATCCGGGCGGCACGCAGAACGACTTCGCCGAGACTCGTTATCCGGCGCCGCTCACCGCGTGCGACGCGTGCCACACGAGCAAGAACTGGACGCTACCGTTGACCGCATCGCCGGCGTACGCGCCGACGACGTTCGGATTCATGAGCTGCGATCCGCTCGGCGGTAGCAACACCAGCGCTTACTGCGCGAGCCCGTACTGGACGGTGACCTCGACGTTGCAGGAGCAGCCGCAGACCGCCGCGTGCACGAGCTGCCACGACGCGCCGTTCACGTTGGCGCACGCGCAGCTCAACACCACGCCGGGTGGGGTCGAAGCATGCGCGACATGTCACGGCCCCGGGATGGTCGAAGACGTCGCGATGTTCCACGGCGTGCCGTGAAAGCTGCGGTCGCCATGACCATCGTGCTGGCGGCCTGTTCGGATCCGCGCGGGTTATCGGCGGTATGCGAGGGCGGCAACTGCTCGCCGACCGTCCACGCGCTCGGGATCCTCGACCCGTCGAGTCCTAACTTTCACGTCGCGCTGCTAAAGCAGACCAATTGGGGCTTCGCGCAATGCGCGACCTGTCACGGCAGCGATTTTTCCGGCGGTGCGTCGGGCGTGTCGTGTCTGTCGTGTCACGCCGCCGGGCCGACCGCGTGCGTGACCTGTCATGGCGCTGGCCCGACGAGCAACGCGCACGCTCCGCACGCCGGCGCGAGTGTCGCGTGCGGCGAATGTCACGTCGTCCCGGCCGCGTGGGATCAAGACGGCCACATCCTGCACGACGGCGTCGCGATCACGACTCCGCCGCAGGTCACGTTCGGTACGCGCGCCGGGATCACACTCGCACCCGCAGATCGCGCTGGCCCTCCGACGTGGGACGGCCAGACCTGCAGCAACGTCTACTGCCATGGCGCTGTGCTGCACGATGGCGGCGGCACCGTGACCGCCCCGCGGTGGGACGATCCGACGCCACCCGGCAGCTGCTCGCGCTGTCACGGCGATCCTCCGCCGACGCCGAGTCACGTGCGCACCGACTGCGCGACGTGTCATCCGTCCGGTTCGCCGCACATCGACGGCATCGTTCAGGTCGGACGCGAGCCAGGCTGCAGCGGTTGTCACGGCAGCGCGAGCTCGCCGGCTCCACCGGTCGATCTATCCGGCAACACGTTCACGACCGCGCTCGGTGTCGGCGCGCACCAAGCGCATCTGCAAGCGAGCTCGCGGATCTCGGCGCCGGTCCCGTGCGCGGCTTGTCACGCGGTGCCACAGACGATCGATTCGCCGGGTCATCTCGATTCGCTGCTACCGGTGGTCAACGCGTCGCTCGGCTGGGATCGCACGGCGCAGACGTGCTCGAGCTCGTACTGCCACGGCTCGGCGCAGCCTGTGTGGACGTCGACCGGGCAGGTCAGCTGCGGCACCTGCCACGAAATTCCGCCGAACGATGCCGCGCATAACCCGAGCATGACGCTGACCAGCTGCGCGAGCTGTCATCCGGGCACCGTCGACGCGTTCGGCAACATCATCGTCCACGCGGACGGAACAAGCGAGCACATCAATGGTGTCGTGGATCTTCAGTAATCCGCTCCTCGCGGCTGCGCTCGGGTGCGCCGGCGCATCTGCGCTGCTCGTGCTGTGGTACCTCGTCCGCCGCCCGCTGCTGACGAACGCGACGAAGCTCGTCCTGCTCGCCGGCATCGGCGTCCTGCCGATCATGACCGCGGCGACCGGCAACGTCGCCGGTTTCGAAGCGACCAAGACGCGGCGGTTCTGCAGCTCTTGTCACGTGATGACGCCGTACGGCAACGACTCGAGCGATCCGACCAGCAAGACGCTCGCGGCACGCCATGCGCGCAACGCCGCGTTCGGCGACGAGAACTGCTACACGTGCCACGCCGACTACGGCATGTACGGCACGATCATCACGAAGCTCGGCGGGCTGCGCCACGTGTACGAGTACACGCTGCACTACCGCAACATGTCGCTCGAGGAAGCGCGCGCGACGATTCACATCCGCAAGCCGTTCCCGAACTCGACGTGTATCCACTGTCACTCGACGACCGGACCGCTGTGGGATGCGGTGCCCGAGCATGCGAGCTTGCTCGACCGCTTGCGCGACGGCTCGGTGAGCTGCGCGAGCGCTGGTTGCCACGGCCCGGCGCACCCGTTTTCGAAGGGGCCGCCGCCGTGACCGGCAAACCCGCACCAGCCGTCACGCCGCTAAGCCGGCGCGCGACGATCGCGCTGCGCATCGCGGCCGTGCTCACGCTCGCCGGGCTCGCGCTGATGGTGTGGTCGATCCTCGTTCCGACCCCGCTGCCGGTGATGCTCGCGATGACGACCGGCCAGGGGCTCGGTACGACCGCGTTCGCGATCTATCTCTTGATCGTCTTGCGCCACCTGCGGCGGGATCTCCGCGC
>CAZDGY010000243.1:0-8352 GCA_964504685.1 uncultured Kofleriaceae bacterium
ATCGGCTATGACGATCGCAGCAAGGAGAAGTTACATGGCGCACCCAGTCGTGATCATCGGCAGCGGCCCGGCCGCACATACTGCAGCGATCTACGCAGCGCGCGCCAACCTCGCGCCGATCCTCTTCGAGGGCTTCATGGCTGGTGGGATCGCCGCCGGCGGTCAGCTCACAACGACGACCGAGGTCGAGAACTATCCTGGCTTCCCCGAAGGGATCTCTGGCGTGGAGTTAATGGAGCGGTTTCGCGCGCAGTCGGAGCGCTTCGGGACCGCGATCTACACGGAGACAATCAACTCGGTGGATCTGTCGAAGCGCCCGTTCTACTTCGAGAGCGACGACCAGAAGGGCGAGGCCAACGCGCTGATCATCGCGACAGGCGCGACGGCGAAACGCGACAACATCCCGGGCACCCGCGACGGCGAGCTCTGGCAAAAGGGCGTCTCTGCGTGCGCAGTTTGCGATGGCGCCCTACCGATGTTCCGCAACAAGCCGTTGTTCGTAATCGGCGGCGGCGACTCGGCCATGGAGGAGGCGAACTTCCTGTCGAAGTTTGCGTCGAAGGTCTATCTGGTGCATCGCCGCGACGAGTTTCGAGCCTCGGCGATCATGCTCGATCGCGCGCGCATCAACCCAAAGGTCGAGTTCCTGCTCAATTCGCGCGTGACCGCAGTCGAAGGCGGTAACTGCGTCGAGCAAGTGCGCTTGCTGGATTTGCGGACGAATACGGAGCGCGCGATGCCGGCAGCCGGCTTGTTCTATGCGATCGGACACGTGCCGAACACGGCCTTTCTCGGCGGCCAGCTCGCGTGCGACGAGCAAGGCTACGTGGTGACGACTCCGGGCACGACGCAGACGTCGGTGCCCGGCGTGTTCGCGGCTGGGGACGTGCAGGACAAGAAGTATCGGCAAGCGATCACGGCGGCCGGATCAGGATGTGCGGCGGCACTGGAAGCCGAGCACTTTCTCGCTGCCCACCATTGACGTGCGCGGCTCGGGCGATACGGACGTTTCCCGACGCGTGATGTCGCCCGATATTTCTGTCGCTTGGTGGTGGGGCGTCGTGTTCGCCCTGATATACGCGAGACCTGCTTTCGCAGCTCCTGAAGAGATTCAGGTGTACATGGATGAAATGAGCAATCCAGGTCAGTTCGGCCTGGACGTACACAACAGTTATGTTGTTACCGGCCACCTAGTCGACGACTATCCGGGTAAGCAACAATCGTTGCACCGGTATCGGATCACCCCTGAATTTGCGTACGGGCTCACTCGTTACCTCGAACTAGGCATCTATCTTCCACTAGCGACGATCGACCGCGACGCGCGGGTTGGTGCTGATGGCGTCAAGCTTCGCCTGAAATTCATCGCATCCAAAGCCAAGCAACAGACGTGGTTCTGGGGCGCAAACTTCGAGATCGGCGTCGTCGACCACGAGCTCGACGACAATCCTTACAACGCCGAGGCCAAGGGTATCGTCGGGTTCCACTCGGGCTGTTGGACCGGCGCCTTCAACGCGAATATCGATTTCAAGGTGTCCGGCCCCGCCAGCGCGCCCGCGTCACTCGATCTCGATACGAAAATCAGCTATTCGATCGCGCACCAGCTAGCTGTTGGCGTCGAGAGCTACAACGGAGCGGGCGAGCTACGCAGTCTCGGACACTTCGGCCGAAGCGACCAATCTAGCTTCGTGACGCTGGATGCGACGCGAAGAAAATGGGACCTCAACGTCGGTGTCGGGTCGGGTTATGGCGGCAACCCAGACCGACTGATCTTGAAAGCGATCGTCGGCGTTCCGATCGACTAGGCCGCATTGGCCGACGAACGTTTGAATGTCCGCGGCCGGCCTCGAAGGGCGAGCAAAGCCGCGCCGATCTCAGCACTGGGCTACAGACGAACGGACGTGGCCCCTCGCGTGTAGCTCACGTGCGACGCCGGCGCCGATGCCCTTGCTCGCGGCGGTGATGATCGCGACTTTCGTCATGGCCGCGACCTTAAACCAGCCATGCGCGGCGGTGTGTACCGTCAAGATCGCCGATCCGAATCGCCCCGTACTCGGCCTTAGAACAGTCCGAGTGCGTTCGGGCTGTAGCTGACCAGCATGTTCTTGGTCTGCTGATAGTGGTCGAGGATCAGCTTGTGCGTCTCGCGGCCGAAACCCGACTGCTTGTATCCGCCAAACGCGGCGTGCGCCGGATACGCGTGGTAGCAGTTCGTCCAGACGCGGCCGGCCTGGATCTCGCGCCCAACGCGATACGTATTGTTTACGTCGCGCGACCACACGCCGGCACCGAGCCCGTAAATCGTGTCGTTGCCGATCGCGATCGCGTCTTCGAGTGTCTTGAACTTGGTCACCGACAGCACCGGCCCGAAGATCTCCTCTTGGAAGATCCGCATCTTGTTGTCTCCGGAAAACACGGTCGGCTGGACGTAGAAGCCTTCGGCGAGTCGGCCGCCGAGCTGCGCGCGCTCGCCGCCGGTCAGGCACTTCGCGCCTTCCTGCTTGCCGATATTGATGTAGCTCAGGATCTTGTCGAGTTGGCCGGCCGAGCATTGCGGCCCCATCTGGGTCGTCGGGTCGAGCGGATCTCCGACTTTGATCTTCGCGACGCGTGCGACCGCGCGCTCGACGAACTTGTCGTAGATCGATTCCTGGACGAGCGCGCGCGACGGACAGGTGCAGACTTCGCCTTTGTTGAACGCGAACAGCGCGAAGCCTTCGAGCGCCTTGTCGAGAAACGCGTCGTCGCGATCCATGACGTCGGCGAAGAAGATGTTCGGTGACTTGCCGCCGAGCTCCATCGTCTGCGGAATCAGCGAATCCGCCGCGTAGTGCATGATGTCGCGGCCGGTCGAAGTCGCGCCGGTGAAAGCGATCTTCGCGATTCGCTTGCTCTTCGCCAGCGGGGTGCCGACCTCCGAGCCATGGCCGAACACGACGTTGATGACGCCGGGAGGCAGGATGTCGCCGATCAGGTCCATCAACACAGCGAGGCTCATCGGCGTATCCGACGCGGGCTTGATCACGATGCAGTTGCCCGCGACCAGCGCTGGGGCCATCTTCCACGCGGCCATCAGCAGCGGAAAGTTCCACGGGATGATCTGAGCGACGACGCCGAGCGGCTCGTGGAAGTGATAGGCGACGGTGTCGTTGTCGATCTCGGACAGCGAGCCTTCCTCGGCGCGGATACACCCGGCGAAGTAACGGAAGTGATCAGCGGCGAGTGGAATGTCCGCGTTGAGCGTCTCGCGAATCGGCTTGCCGTTGTCGCGGGTCTCGACGCTCGCGAGCAATTCGAGGTTTTCCTCGATCCGATCGGCGATCTTGTTCGCGATCCGTGCGCGTTCGGTGGGAGATGTCCGCGCCCAGCCAGCGCGCGCCGCGTGCGCTGCGTCGAGTGCTCGCTCGACATCGTCGGCATCGGAGCGCGCGACCTCGCACAGCGTACTGCCGTCGATCGGGCTCTTGTTCGTGAAGTATCGGCCCTGCACAGGCGCGGTCCACTTACCACCGATGAAGTTGTCGTAGCGCGCGCGCGTTGTTTGCTTGGTCATCGCAGCTCCCTCGTGAATGTTGTTGTCTGGTCGTTCTGCAACCGCGAGGCCCGCCGGACAGCTCGAAATCGCGCAGCGTTTGCGCGCGGTCGTATCGGGTGCGCACCTACGTCGCGAGAACGTGGGCTGCTCGACGATGCCAGCTGGCACGTCGGTTGCTCGTTCGACCGGCATGACCAAGACCATGAAGGCGGCGGTCGTCCGCGAATTCGGCAAGCCGCTCACGATCGAAGAGGTTCCGATCCCGACTCCAGGCGCCGGCGAGGTGCTCGTCAAGATCCGCGCGACCGGCGTCTGTCACACCGATCTCCACGCCGCCGACGGCGATTGGCCGGTCAAGCCGACCAAGCCGTTCATTCCAGGTCACGAAGGTGCCGGCATCATCGCTGCGGTCGGGCCCGGCGTGAAGGACTTGAAGGAAGGCGACCCGGTCGGTGTCGCGTGGCTACACGGCGCATGCGGCTCGTGCGAGTACTGCATCACCGGTTGGGAGACGCTCTGCGCCGCCCAGCAATACGGTGGGTACAGCGTCAACGGCAGCTTCGCCGAGTATGCGATCGGTGTAGCGCCGTATGTCGCGCGCCTACCACAGCGCGTCGACTTCGCCGAGATGGCGCCGATCTTGTGCGCCGGCGTCACGACGTATAAGGGCATCAAGGAGACCGAGGCACGCCCGGGCGAATGGATCGCGATCTCGGGCATCGGCGGCCTCGGTCATGTGGCGATCCAGTACGCGCGTGCGATGGGACTGCATGTCGTAGCGCTCGACGTGACCGAAACCAAGCTCGCCTTGGCGCGCGAGCTCGGTGCGGACCTCGCGATCGACGCATCGCAGCCCGACGCGGCGGAGCAGGTCGTCAAAGCGACCGGTGGCGGTGCGCATGGCGTGCTCGTCACCGCGGTGTCGCGTGCCGCATTCTCGCAAGCGATCCAGCTCGTGCGCCGCAAGGGAACCATTAGCCTCGTCGGGTTGCCTCCGGGCGAGTTCCCGACGCCGATCTTCGATGTGGTGTTGAAGCGCATCACGCTGCGCGGCTCGATCGTCGGGACGCGCAAGGATCTCGCCGAGGCGATCCAGTTCGCCGCCGAGGGCAAGGTGAAGGCACACATTCACAAGGCGAAGCTCGACGACATCAATCGGGTGTTAGCGGATCTCAAGGCAGGCCGGGTCGACGGGCGTGTCGTCGTCGATTTCGGCTGAGCTAATCCTGAAACGTGCTGCGGTAGATCGCCAGGCCCGCGGTTGGCTGTGCCATCAGCTCGAGCCACGGACGTGCCGGCAGTGGCAGATCGACACAACAGATCCGGATCTGCCTGGTCTGCGCGATCGGTTCCAGGTCGGCAAGGACCTTCTCCACTCGATCGCCACTGAACGGACAGTAGAGGAAGAACACCGTGCCGATCATCATCCGGCCGGCCGTGTGCATCGCATCGCCCTCGACGATGTTGATCCGCTCCGCGCTGAGCCGGGTCGCGAGCTCGCGCGCAGCGAGCACGAGGTCCGGCTGGATCTCGAGGCCGATCGCGGTCGCCCCCGTCGCGAGGTGGATCATCGTCGCGGCTCGGCCCACGCCGGAACCGACATCCACGAATACATCGGAGGCTTGCACGCCGGCGTGATCCGCAACCTGGAGCAACGCATCGACCGAACACGGCAGGTACGGGACACATCCTCGCGGTAGCGCGGGATCATCTTCCGGGATCCACTCGAGTCCGAAGACCAGATCCAGCCAGGCATCGCGATCGTTCGGCGAGACGGCCGTTAGCGCCGCCCGAAACACCGCCGGGCTCGCCTTCGCGGTCAGGAGCAACGAGCGCATCGACTCGGCGCTGTCTCGGTCCGTCGCGTTCACCCGATCGATCATACCTAAGTCGGGGGGCGCCGCCGGAGTCGCTACGCGCCGTGGTGCTACGATGATTCATGATGTCGACGGTGGCATCGTGCCTCACCATCCTGATCGCGTCGGCGAGCTGCGGTCGACTCGGCTTCGACGACCTTGCGAACGGCAGGTTCCTCGTCGTCGCGAACGGCGGCGCGACCGCGAGTGTCTATCGCGTCGATCCGGACACCTACCGACTCGAACAGACCGCACAGGGCGACGTGACCGTCGGTTCGCCGAACGTGATCGACGCGACCCCTGACGGTCGCTTCATCTACATGCCCAACTACTACGACAGCACGTTGTCGGGGTTCGCGATCGATCCGGTGTCCGGTGCGCTGTCGCCGATCCCCGGAACGCCGATCGCCGAGCCGGGCGCAAATCCACAAGCCGTGATCGTCCATCCTTCGGGGAAGTTCCTCTACCTCGTGAACAACACGACGTCCGCGCTGATCACCTACGCGATCGACGCGACCACCGGAGAGCTCTCGCAACTGAGTAGCGTCGGCACGGCGACTAGTGGCGCGTACATGCCGGCGATCGATCCGGTCGGGCAGTTCCTCTACGTCTCGACCTACGCGACGACGATCGCCGGGTACGCGCTCGATCCGGCCCTCGGGACACCGACGGCGGTGCCTGGGTCGCCGTTCCCGGTGCAAGGAGCGAACATGATCCCGACGTTCGATCGCACCGGGAAGTTTCTCTACTTGTGCGCGAACAGTACCGACCTTCGCGGGTTCGCGGTCGGCGCAACCGGCGAGCTCACCGAGGTGCCGGGTAGTCCGTATGCGAACCCGCAGTCGTTCTACTGGCTCAAGCCCGATCCGAGCGGCCGTTACCTCATCGGCACGACCGGGTTCACCGCGGGGATCTTCGTGTGGTCGATCGATGCGGTCACCGGTGCGCTCACGCCGGCACCCGGCTCGCCGTTTGCTTCGGCTGCCGAACAGAGCTTGCAGTGGGGCGTGTTCACGCCGGACGGCACGCACTTCTTCGCCGGCAGTGACTACGCATCGTTCCCCGCGACCGATCTCGCGATGTACTCGTTCGATCCGACGACCGGTGCGGTCAACGTCGACGCTATCGATCTCGCGCCGCGGTCGACGTACGTGTCGTCGATGGTCCTCGTCCACTCCTAGACCCGACTCATGGTTGTTGGTCTACTCGTCGCATGACGAGTGCTCGGTCGATCTTCGTTTCGTTGGCGGTCGTTGCCGCGGTTGCGGGGTGCTCCAAGAAGGACAAGCCTGATTGCGAACGCTACGCGAAGCGCCTGCTCGAGCTCGGAAGTCAGGATCTGAGCGAATCCCGTAAACAATCGGTGCTCGACGTTGCGCGCGAGTCTTGCGAGCACGGTGATATGCCGGCGACAAGGATCAACTGCGTGATCGGCGCCGCGACTCGCAACGAGTCGCTGAGGTGCGAGGGCCTGCTGCCGGAGCCCGAACCGCCGACGCCGCCGATGCCAAGCGCGGCTGGATCCGCCACCGGCTCGGCCGGATCGGCAGGCCCCGCGCCGTCGGCGGATGGTCGGACGCACCGTGCGGCGTTCTCGATCAAGATCCCGGACGGCTGGTCCGAGGATCCAAATCCCGAACTTCACTTCAAGACCGCGATCTCGATCGCCGCGGGCTACGGGGGGCACATGGCGATGGTCGCGTTCTATTCGAAGGAAGCCGCGCCCGCGATCGAGCTCGCGTCGTTCGCGGACGACGCAGGGTGCAAAGCGTACGGCGCGAAGATGGTGAGCGGTGGACTCAAGGTCGACTCGGTCAAGCTCATCGATACGCCTCGCGGCAAGGCGTGCGAGATGCGGCATCACAGCAAGGACACCTACGCGATACGCACGATGCTCGGGTTCGGCGGCGGCGAGATCAACATCTCGTGCGGCTACCCCGGTGCGACCGAGCCCGAGCCAAAGGGCTGCGACGCGATTCGCGACAGCGTCGGCGAGTGATATAGCGCGGTCATGAGGACCGGAGCTTGCGCGTGCGGAGCGGTAAAGTACGAGCTGACCGGCGAGCCGACGCAGGTCACGTTCTGCCATTGTTCGAAGTGCCGGCGCTGGCACGGGCACGTTGGCGCGTACACCGCGGTCGAGCGCACGGGGCTCGCGCTCGTCGAGCAGCGCGGCCTCAAGTGGCATGCGTTGAATCCGAAGGTGCGACGCGGCTTTTGCGGCGAGTGCGGATCGAGCTTGTTCTGGGACGAGGATGGCGACGTGCGCATCGGCATCTGCGCCGGGACGATGGATGCACCGACCGGGCTGACCGCTAAGGCGCACATCTACGTCGCCAGCAAGGGCGACTACTATCCGCTCGTCGATGATGGGCTGATCCAGCTGCCCGAATTCAAGTGAGCGGGCTGCAGCGAGCGCGCTCGGGCCGGTGCAACAACCGCGGGCCCGCAGGCGTTACCGCATCATCCGCCGCGCTGGTGCTGCGCACCCGGTACCCGGACGTTGGGACCGGAGGCACGAGACTCGACTACGTGCTCGTGAGCGCGTCGGCGAAGGTTCCGATCACGATCTCGACGTTCACGAACACCCAGGACGAGACAGGAAACAACGACAAGATCGAGGCGGTCGCGGCAGCGTCATCGGCGGGTACCAACCTCTGGTCGCCGACTACCAGGAGCTTCGCACGTTGGGGCTGTGATCGGCCCTCGTGGTCTACGGCTCCCAGCTCAGGCCGATCGAGACGAACTCGCTTTGCCGCGACGACAGCAGCAGGAACCCCGGGTAGTTGTACTGCATCACGTCGAGCTGCAGCGTGAGCAGGAGTCGGTTGTCGCTCGGGCTGTTCGCGTCCATCAAGACGTGCGCGTAGTCGAACCGAACGATGTGGCCGACTTGATCACCGAGCTCTTTGTCGGACGTGTAGTACGTGTACGCGCTCGGCGCGAGCGTGTACTTGTCTTCGA
>CAZDGY010000244.1:0-8301 GCA_964504685.1 uncultured Kofleriaceae bacterium
CCGAAGAGCAGTCCGGCCGCGCTGATCATCGCGGAAGAGGAGCGGCTGTTCGGTCAGGTCCAAGCGCGCGTCGCGCTAGGCGAAGAGGGCGACGAGCGACCGACGGTCGGAGCGTCCGACCTCGACAGCGACCTGTTGTCGTTGCGCGATCAGATTTCCGAAGCGCGCGCTGAGGATCTGCCGCCGTTGGTCGAGCAGATGACGCGGCTCGCGGCGCTCAAGGCGCGGCTCGGTGGCGGCAGGCAGCTTCCGGTCGACATCACATCGCCGTACTTCGCACACCTGCGGCTCAAGGAGCACGGCAAGACGCGCGACGTGATGGTCGGCAAGCGCGGGTTCATCGATCGCTCGTCGAACGTGCAGATCGTCGATTGGCGCAACGCGCCGGTGTCGCGGATCTACTACCGCTACGAAGAAGGCGACGACTACGAAGAGGAGATCGCCGGCAGGCGGGTCGAGGGCTTCGTCGAAGCTCGTCGCAACGTGTCGATCGCGCGCGGCAACCTGCGCCGGATCGGTACGCCGCAAGGCACGTACCTCAAGGATGCGCGCGGCGCGTGGGTGCAAGCGGTCGGTCAGATCGTGCCGGTATTGCACGGCGGCATGGGCAAAGCAGCGCGGCCGGTCGCGGCGCCTGGCGCGAAGGGCACGCTCGGCATCCATCACGGCGTGGCGCGCGCCGACAAGGCGTTGCCCGAGATCGCGGCGCTGATCGACAAGGAACAGTTCGAGCTGATCACGCAGCCGGGCAGCGGCATCGTCGTGATCCAAGGTGGCGCCGGATCGGGCAAGACGACGGTCGCGCTCCACCGCGTTGCGTATCTGAACTTTCAGGACGGCCGGCGGTTCAGCCCGCGCAACATGTTGTTCGTCGTACCGTCGCAGGCGCTCGTGCGTTACGTCGGTGGCGTGCTGCCGGCGCTCGGCGTCCAGGGCGTGCCGGTCGTGACCTACACCGGCTGGGCGCGGTCGACTCGGATGCGGTGCTTGCCGGATACGCCGACGAAGTACAACGTCGAGCCGCCGGACCAAGTCTCGCGCGTCAAGAAGCATCCGGCGGTGATCGCGATGCTCGCGGCGTACGTCGAGCGCCAAGCCGCGACGATCGGCAGCGAGCTCGCCGAGATCGCGCAAGTCGCGCTCGTCGAATGGAATCGGCTCGTCCGCCGCACGCTGGTGTCGCGGTTGTCGGGGTTGTCGAGCTGGGCGAAGAAGTCTGGCGATCTCGATCCGCAGGTGCGCGTCGCGGTAGAGGGCTTCGCGAAGCGCTGGAAGAAGCGCGCCGACGACTGCGTGCTCGATTGGGCCGAGCTGTTCACCGATCCGGCCGCGCTCGCCGAAGGGTTCGCCGGCACCGACGTTACCGCCCGCGACATCGAGCGCGTCGTCGCGTGGATGCGCCGCCAGCTCGCGAAGCCCGAGAAAGCGCCGGTCGACGAAGAGGGCAACCCGGTGCTCGACTCGCAAGGCGAGCCGATGGGCCTCGACGAAGACGACCCGGCTGGAAAATTCGACGACGAAGACGATCCGATCTTGCTGCGCTTTGTCCAGCTCAAGCGCGGGGGCCTCGCGCCACCGGGCGACGATCCGCTCGTCTACGAGCATGTCGCGATCGACGAAGCGCAAGATCGCTCGGCGCTCGAGGTCAAGGTGCTCGTCGAGGCTGTCCGGGCGCCGGACGACGATCCGACGAAGCGGTCGATCACGATCGCAGGTGACACCGCGCAGCGCCTCGTGTTCGACAACAACTTCACGACCTGGGCCGAGCTCCTCGGCTACGTGTCGGGCGCGGGCAGCGCCGCCGCGATCGTTCGGCCGCTGAAGCTATCGTATCGCTCGACCGCCGAGGTCATGTTGCTCGCCCGCGAGATCCTCGGGCCCGAGCTCGCACCCGAGGAGCCGCTCGCGGCGCGCCCGGGCGAGCCGGTCGAGCTGCACGAGTTCGGCGATCTCGGCGAGGCGATCGCCTTCCTCGGCGACGCGCTGCGCACGCTGATGGCGCGCGAGCCGACCGCTTCGTGCGCGGTGATCTCGCGCCACGCCGAGCAAGCCGACTCGTACTACGAAGGCTTGAAGCGCGCCGAGGTTCCAGCGCTCCGCCGGATTCGCCGCGACGAGTTCAACTTTCAGCCCGGTGTCGATGTCACCGACGTCGCGCACGTCAAAGGCCTCGAGTTCGATTACGTCGTGATGGTCGACGTCAACGCCGCGAGCTACCCGGACGTGCATTGGGCGCGTCACCTGCTGCACATCGGCGTCACGCGCGCCGCGCATCAGCTGTGGCTGGTGTCGACTGGCGATGTCAGCCCGCTCGTTCCCGCCGCGCTGCGCGACGGCGGTCGCATGGGCGTCGGCTGAACCGTTAGTGAGGATCGGGATGGCGAATCGTCAGGACCGGGACCTTCGCGCTACGTACGACGCGCTCCGCGACGCTGCCGATCAACAGATGCGTTAGCCCGCTCCGGCCGTGCGTCCCGAGCACGAGCAGGTCGACCTTGTGCTGATCGGCGAACCGCAGGATCTCGTCGATCGGCTTGCCGATCACGACGTAGGTCGACGCCGGCATGCCGTCTTTCGCGAGCCGCAGCGCGATGTCGGCGAGGTGCTGCTCGGCGGACGACACCGCGTACGTCTTGATATTGATCGGTGCGCCGGTCTCCGCCGGGATGATCGCGGCATCCATGCCGAGTTGATCCGGCAAATCGATGACATGGAGCAGCAACAACTTGCCGCCGTGCGCCTTCGCTTCGTCGCGTGCAATCGCCGCCGCGTGATTCGCCGAGGACGAGAAGTCGTGGGGAACCAGGATCGTCTTCCAGCTCATGGTGGCAGCGTCTCAGAGCGAGTCGCCAACGGCAAGCCGTGGGCGAGCAACTCGGATACGCTCGCGCTCGTGAAGGGCTCCGCGACGCGAGGGACCGAGATCGCTGCACTGGCAGCGCGCCGCAACGAGGAGCAGGTGCGGTCCGAGGGTTCGTTGCTCGGCGAGAAGCGCGCGGCAGTGGCTCGGCTGGGGATGGTCGCGATGTTCGCGATCGTCAGCAGCGTGCGCTCGGGCCCGCGCAACTGGGGGCAGTTCGTCGTCGGCGCGATCTATACGCTATTCGGGGTCGTCACGCTGATCGGCATGAGCCGGCTCAAAGTGGCGAGCCCGCGGCGCGCGCTTTGGGTCCCGGTCCCGCTCACGCTGATCGACACCGCCGCGATCACGACGCTCGGCGCGCTCGAGGTCGGGTTCACGGGCGTCTACAACGCCGGCCAGCAGGCGATCGCGCTCGCGATCGTCGTGTCGTTCTCGGTCGCGCGGCGATCGGTGTGGCATGTCGTGCTATCGGTCGCGTGCGCCGAGATCGTGCTCGGGATCGCGATCGCGCAGGGCTGGCTCGTCGGCCACGCCGCGGTGTTCATCACGAGCGCCTTCGCGGTGCTCGGGTTCGTGCTGTCGCTGACCAACCGCGCGATCGGCCGAATGTTCCAGGACCTGCGCCGTCGCGACAACCTCGCGCGATTCCTGCCGCAGCAGGTGGCCGACCGCGTGCTAGCGAGTGGCCCGGGCGCGCTCGCTCCGGTCGAGCGCGAGGTCACCGTGCTGTTCAGCGACATCCGAGGATTTACGTCGCTGTCCGAAGGGCTCGAGCCCCGCGAGGTGCTCGCGATGCTCGACGACTACTTCGGCCGGATGGGGCAAGTCGTCAAAGGTCGCGACGGCGTGATCGGCAAGTTCCTCGGCGATGGCTTGCTCGCATTCTGGGGCGTGCCGGATCGGCTAGACGACCACGCGACGAAAGCGGTGCAAGCCGCGCGCGACATGCGGACGGTGCTCGTCGAGATCAACCGTCATCGCGAGCGCGATCAGCTCGCCCCGCTGAAGGTCGGCATCGGCATCCACACCGGCAAGGTCGCGGCCGGCATGCTCGGCAGCGAGCTGTTCGCCGAGTACACGATCATCGGCGATGCAGTGAACGTCGCGTCGCGGATCGAAGGGCTCACGAAAGAGCACGGCGTCGACGTGCTGATCAGCGAAACGACCTATGCGCAGCTGCGCGCGCCCGAGCGCGTGCGTAAGCTCGCCGAGGCCGCGATCCGCGGCCGCAAGGAGCCGGTCGTGCTCTACACCCTCGAGGATCTCTAACCCATGGGCCTCAGCATTCACCTGTCGTACAGCGGCCAGTGCGAAGCTGCCTTCCAGTTCTATCAGCGCTGTCTCGCTGGCACGTTCGAGACCGCGATCGCGTTGACGAGGTACGGCGACACGCCGATGGCCGGGCAGATGCCCACCGATTGGCGCGACAAGATCGTGCACGGCAACATCACGATCGGCGGAGTGAGCGTAGCCGGCGCCGATGTTCTACCGAAGGACTACCAGTCGCCTCGCGGGTTTTCGGTACTGCTCGATGTCCATGACGAGGCTGCCGCGGAACGCGTGTTTCACGCGCTCGCGGAGCATGGAACGGTGACGATGCCGATCCAGCAGACGTTCTGGGCGAAGCGGTTCGGCGTACTGACCGATCAGTTCGGGATTCCGTGGGAGGTCAACAGCGGCGGCTCGCCGACGTAGATGCTCCGGCGGTAAGCCCGACACGTTCGACGACTGATCACGGGTCGCGCTTGCGCGCGGTCGCGCGCGGGATCGGTTCGGCATCGTCGGCGTCATCGTCCCCGCGGCTACGCACGACATCGACCGCGGTGCGCACCACGGCCGCCACGACATCTGCGGCGATGTCGATCGCCGGTGCCTGCTCCTCGAGTGATGTCACGATGTTCATCTGGTACGTCGGCGCCGGAGCCGCGGGCGGCGGCTTCAACATCTCGGCCAGCCCCGTGGCCATCGCGGCCGCCAACGGATCGATCGCGACCCCGGTGCGTTCACCGCAGTGCGGGCACTTCACGACCTGTTCGTGCACCGGCTGACTACACGCCTCGCACCGAATCGCCACGCATCGAGGATAGCGCACTCTAGAGCGGCGGGAGGCCCCACACCGGGGCGAGCACGGCATAGTCGGCGCGCGGCAGCAGTACGAACGCAGCGCCCGGCTCGAGGGATGTCACGAGCTGCGCGAGCTGCGGCTCGGCCATCGCGGTGCAGCCGACGGTCGCCGACTCGGGCCCGCTCCATTCGTGCAAGAAGATGCAGCTGCCGTTGCCCGAGACCCGCATCGGGTTGTGCGCGACATCGATCACCCAGGTGTAAAGCGCGTCGTCGCGCTTCATCATCTCCGAGCTCATCCAATCGGCCTTCTCGATCGCCGAGCGATCGAGGATCTGCGCGTAGTGCTTCGACAGCGGGTCATCGACGCACTCCCAGCTCTTGGTGACCGCGGTGTACGGCAGCTTCGCACCGGCCGGAGCGGTCGCGGCATAGCCGTACGTCGCGCGCAGATCGTAGATGCCAGCTGGACTCCTGCGGTCGCCTTCGCGCTTCGTCGGGCCGCCGCGGCCGGCGGGTGGACCATCGCCGTGCGCGCCGTTGCCCCATGCCGCACCGCCGGCGCCGATCACCGCGGGCCACGCGTCGCCGATCGGCTTCCAGTCTGCACCGTCGCGTTGCCAGAGCCGCAGCGTCGCCTTCGTCGAGGTCCAATCGTCGATGGTCGCGGTGAGCAGTTGCGGTCGGTCGTCGAGCGAACGCCGCCGCTGCGCCGACATGAGCAACGGCCCCTTGTGGATGGCCACGGCAGGCTCGTCGTGCGACTTGCACCCGGTGACGACCGCGATCGCGGCGACGAGCGCGAGCTTCACGACATCTCGAGCATGCGCTGGATCGGCCGCAGCGCTTTGACGCGCACCGGCTCCGGCACGTCGACGCGCGGCTCGAGGTCGCGCAGCGCGAGATACAGCTTCGCCAGCGTGTTCTTGCGCATGAACGGGCACATGTTGCACGAGCAGCTCTCGTCCTCCGGTGGCGCCATGATCAACGTCTTACCCGGGGCT
This sequence comes from uncultured Kofleriaceae bacterium, assembly GCA_964504685.1. Taxonomy (GTDB): domain Bacteria; phylum Myxococcota_A; class Polyangia; order Haliangiales; family Haliangiaceae; genus JABFXX01. The sequence continues at coordinate 5,932 of CAZDGY010000244.1, forward strand.
GCTTGTTGCATCTTGTGAGCGATTCCCGCCTCGGTCGCGACGATGAACGTCTGCTTGGGGCTCGTTCGCGCGCGCTCGATCAAGCCGCTAGTCGACGCGATGAACGTGGCGTGGCGCAGGATCGCAGAAGTGCACTCGGGATGCGCGATCACCTCGGCGTCAGGGTGCTGCGCGATCAGCTCGAGCAACCGGCGCTCGCTGAACGTCTCGTGGACGATACACGTGCCCTGCCACAGGACCAGATCCGGTCGCTGCGCTTCCTTCTGCACGAACGCACCGAGGTGGCGATCCGGCGCGAACACGACCTTCTGGCCGGCGAGCGCTTTGACGATCTTCACCGCGTTCGACGACGTGCAGATCACGTCGGACAGCGCTTTGACCTCGGCCGAGCAGTTGATGTAGCTGACGACGGTGTGGCCGGGATACTGCTCGAGCCAGCGCGCGAACACCGGAGCGGGGCAGCCATCGGCGAGCGAGCAGCCGGCGGTGAGATCCGGCACGATGACGATCTTGCTCGGGTTCAAGATCTTCGCGGTCTCGGCCATGAAGTGGACGCCGCAGAACGCGATGACGTCCGCGCTGGTCTTCGCCGCCGCTTGCGACAGCTGGAGCGAATCGCCGACGTGATCGGCGAGGTCCTGGAGCTCGGACTCTTGGTAGTAGTGCGCGAGGATCACCGCGTTGCGCTCGGTCTTGAGCCGACGGATCTCGCTCTCGAGCTCGTCATCCGACAAGTCGAGCTCGGGAGGCTGTCCGACGACCGGAAGCTTGGCCATGGCGAACTCGTAGCACGCCTGTCTGTCGCGAGCAGCATCGACAGGGCCAGTCGGTCTGGCGAGAGCTCGCGACCACGACGCAGTACCGCTCGAGATCGTCGTACGGCTCGGCGGTCGAGTCGAGTTGCTCGCTCACGACAACTTAACAGCGCGCGCGGCGGTGTAACGTCATGGGCTGTGATGTCCGGAGCCCCACCGGAGCTGGAGCCCGGCGTTCGCGTCGGGCGCTACCGCGTGGTCAGCGAGCTCGGCCGCGGCGGCATGGGCGGCGTGTGGGAAGTCGAAGATGATGCGGGCACGAAGTTCGCGCTCAAGGCACCGGCCTCTGGGGTCGCGGCGCCGGCGATGGTGACGCAGCGATTCGCGCGCGAAGCGAACGCGGTGCGCCTGCTCGATCATCCAAACCTCGTCGGTGCAGTCGACGTGTTCGTCGAAGCTGGCTACCTGTTTCTCGTGATGGAGCGGGTCGTCGGCCGCACGCTGACCAAAGCGCTCGCGCCCGGCCCGCTCGCGCCGCGGCGCGCTCTCGTGATCGCGCGCCAGGTGCTCGAAGGAGCCGGCCATGCGCACGCCGCCGGCGTCATTCACCGCGATCTCAAGCCCGACAACATCATGCTCGTCGAGCGCGGCGAGCCGGGCAACACGTGGGAGACCGCGAAGATCGTCGACTTCGGGTTGGTCAAGCTCGTCGGCGATGCCGAAGCCGCGTTCGGCGGCGGCAAGCTGACGTCGGTCGGCATCGTGTTCGGCACGCCGGCGTACATGGCGCCGGAGCAAGCACAGGGCCATGCGATCGACGGCCGCAGCGACCTCTATTCGATCGGCACGATGCTGTTCGAGATGCTGACCGGTCGCGTGCCGTTCGACGAGAGCGATCCGATGAAGGTCATGCGCATGCAGGTCAAGATGCCGCCGCCGCGCCTCGACGAGGTCGAGCCGGGCCAACCCTGGGTGACTCCCGAGCTGGTCGCGCTGATCGAGGGTGCGCTGATCAAGGCGCCGGCCGATCGGTTTCCGCACGCCGCCGCCATGCTCGCCGCGCTCGATGACGCCTTTCTATCGCTCGACCGAATCGCCTAGTGGAACTACGCGGATCGTCACAGACGGACCCTAGGTCTAGTGGCTTGCAATCCCTGCGGGATAGCGCCAAGGTCCAGCTCTACGAACCCACCCAGGGGGAGCTTCGATTCCGAGGCTGAGAGGCACGACAGCGTGCGACCCCACAAACCTGATCCGGGTAATGCCGGCGTAGGGAGGCCCTGATGACGACGACGAGCAATGGCAACGGCAACGGCAAGCATCTCCCGATCGCGGGTCCCGACCCGCTAGGCGTGATGCCGACGATCGAGGGCTTCCCGTCGTCGCAAAAGATCTACGTCGAGCAGGGCGATATCCGTGTACCCGTCCGCCGCATCGAGCTGTCGGGTGGCGAGCCTCCGTTCGACGTCTACGACACGTCGGGCCCGCAAGGTCACGACCCGCATCACGGCCTGCCGAAGCTGCGCGCGCCGTGGATCGCGGCTCGACTCAAGGACGGCGACAGCGGCAATCGCAGTCAGATGCACTACGCGCGGCGCGGCATGATCACGCAGGA
>CAZDGY010000245.1:0-8294 GCA_964504685.1 uncultured Kofleriaceae bacterium
GCACCGGCACGGGCAAGACCGCCGCGTTCGGGCTCGCGTTGTTAGCGCGGATCATCCCGCGCAGCGGCTCGCCCGGTGCCCTGGTGTTGTGCCCGACCCGCGAGCTCGCGGCCCAAGTCGCCGACGAGATCCGCCGGCTCGCGCGGCCGTTGCCGCACGTGCGCGTTCGAACGTTGAGCGGCGGCAGCTCGGTCCAGGCCGAGCGCGCGTCGCTCGAGCACGGCGTCGACGTCGTCGTCGGCACGCCCGGTCGCGTGCAAGATCATCTCGCGCGCAACCGGCTCGATTTGTCCGGGATCCGTACGGTCGTCCTCGATGAAGCGGACCGCATGCTCGAGATGGGGTTCGTCGCGGCGGTGACCGCGATCGTCGGCGCGACGCCAACCGACCGCCAGACCTTGCTGTTCTCGGCGACGTTCCCCGACGCGGTCCGAGCGCTCGGTCGATCGTTCCAACGCGATGCGGTCGAAGTCGTCGCGCCGGCCGATGATGTCGCGGCTCGCGTTTCCCAAGTGCTGTACGACTGCGGCAGCCTCGAGAAGGTCAGCGCGCTCGTACGCATCCTCGGCCATCACCTGCCCGAGTCCGCAGTGATCTTCTGCAACCTGCGGGAGACCTGCGACGTCGTCGCCGATCATCTGCGGGCCGCCGGGTTCGCGGCGGTCGCGTTGCATGGCGGCATGGACCAACACGATCGCAACACCGTGCTGATCCTGCTGCGCAACGGCAGCTTGCGCGTGATCGTCGCGACCGATGTCGCCGCCCGCGGCCTCGACATCGACGAGCTCGGTGCGGTCATCAACTTCGATCTGCCGCGCGAGGCCGACGTGTTCATCCATCGCATCGGTCGCACTGGCCGCGCAGGCAACGAGGGGCTCGCGATCAGCCTGGTCGGTCAGGGCGATCGCCGCACGCTCGACGAGCTTCGCCAAGGTCCGCTCGCGAACGTCCGGTTGTCACCGGTGCCAGCCGGCGGCGCGGAACGCGTTGCACCGCCCGCGATGATCACGATCGCGATCCAAGGCGGTCGTCGCGATCGGTTGCGGCCAGGCGATATCGTCGGCGCGCTCACGACCGAGGTCGGGCTCGCCGCGACCGACATCGGCAAGATCGCGATCACCGATCAGATGAGCTTCGTCGCGGTCACCGCCGAGGTCGGAGCGCGTGCGCTCGCCGGGCTCGAGCGCGGCAAGATCAAGAACAAGCGGTTTCGCAGTTACCTGCTCAAACCGCCGCGGGGTTAGGTCGGGCCGCGAGGTCGAGCCGGTAGAACGCGCTGAGCTGTGCGTACACGTCGGGCAGCGCGCGCGCGAGCTGGTGCGGCTTCTCGAAGAACACCTAGGTCGCGACCGCGAAGTACTCCGCTTCGTTCGTGATTGCATAGTCATCGAGCAAGCTCGGCTCGCCGCGGGCAGCGCGTTCGCGATGTGCAAGGAACGCCGGCTCGAACGCGCTCGCCCAGGCTCGGCGCGCCGCGCGATCCGCGAGCTCCGGCGTGCCATCGGCCGCGCCATTGAGGTAGTCGATCTTGTGCGCGAGCTCGTGGATCACGACGTTGTGACCGTCGTGCGCGTCGCGCGCGCCACCGAGGGCGCTGTCCCACGCCAACACGAGCTCGTCGTGTCGCTTCGTCAACCCGAGCACGAGATCGCCGCCGCGGGTCCCCACGATCGGCGAGCTCGTGAGCCGAGGCGGCTCGTTCGGTAGCCGGATCGTCGACGGATATACGAGGATCGAATGGACGTCCGCGAACAGATCGTGATCGCCGCCGAGCAACAGCTGGCAGCCGGTGCCCGCGATCGTGACGCGGATCTCGTCGGTAAGCCCGAGCCCGCCGCAGCCCTCCCAATGTTTCTCGGCGACGAACACCTGGACGAGCTCGCGCAACTGCTTGCGTTCGGTCGCGTCGAGCAGCGCGTACGCCGCGACGTTGCGTTCGAGGATCGCGGTCCACTCCGGCGGAAACGGTTGAGCAGCGAGATGCGCGCGCCTGCGTTCGGTGAGCCAACGCATATCAATCGGGGATGTATAGCGTGACGCCGCGATGCACGACGGCGTTTTGGAAATCCGGTGGGTGCCATTCGACGCGCGCGAGCACGAGCTGCGCTCCGAACGTCATCGTCGCGGTGGCGAACATCGGATACGTGATCGGATCGTTCAGGATCGCGACCGCCCACGCGGTCATCTCGGGCGTGACGTCGGCCTGCTGCATCAGCATGTAGCCAGTCGGGGTCGGCGGATTGTTCGCGACGTTCGGCGTCACGATGCAGCATTGGATCTCGGCCGGCCCCGGGCAGTGCCCTGGAAACGACGTGTAATCGCCGAGCGCGGCGCACGCGGTCACGGTGATGCAGTCGCCCGGCGCGCCCTCGACTTCGCAGCTCGTCGGCGCATCCGGTGCAACGGCGTCCGCGATCGCCGCGTCCGGCGCGATCGCATCCGGGCTCGCATGGCGGTTGTCACCGCAGGCAGCGACGAGCAGGATCAGCGCGATCGCCGACCGCATCAGCCCTCGGCCGCAGTGCGCGCCGCCGCGGCTTTGTCGGTGTAGAGCTGCCGGCGCTTCGCATCCTTCTCGCGGTCCGCGGCGCGTTCCCACTGACGACCCGCTTCGAGCCAGCCTTGCGTGCGCGCCGAATCGTCTTGCGCGTCGCTCGCTTTCTGCTCGGCAGCCTCGGCCTTTGCGACGTGCGGGTTCTTGCCGAAGCTCATGGCTCGACGATACCACCGTTGTTACGGCGACCTGGAGATTGGTCGAGCCGTTGTACCGGCGCCGCGGCTCCGTGAAATATGCGCTCACTTACCGTGACGGTGTTGGCTCTCGCCGCGTGCAGCAGCCATTCGGGCGCGACCGGAGACGGCGCGGTCGATTCTCCGGTGGGCGATGCCGCCCACGATGCGCCAGCAGATGCCGCGACCGATGCGGGGCCGCCGGTGATCACCGCGGCGTTGTTCGGGCTGCAAGTCAATCACGCGGATCCTGCGTTGCAGATGATGCCGGGAGACTTCGTCATGGCGACCCCGATGCGGATCTGGGACACGTCGTACCCGAAGCCGCTCGAGTGGCCTGGGATCAACACGTGCCCGGCGAACACCAACTGTGCCGCGGATCCGAGGTTGTCGAAGTTCGATTGGACCATGCTCGACGCGTACCTCGCACGCATCCACAATTCTCCCGACGTGCTCTACGTGCTCGGCCGCACGCCGTCGTGGGCTTCGCAGCGCGGGTCGCGATGCACCGTGGCGGTCAATGATTCGACGTGCACCGGCGCGGAAGACAACAGCTGCGACTACAACGACGAAGGCGGCAATTCGGGCGGCGGCGGTCAGTGCGAAACCAACGTCGACCTCTTGCCCGACGGCACGGGCTCGAACGCGACGTTCCGCCACTGGGTCTACAACCTCGTGCAGCACGTGGCGACGCAAGACCACGGGACGTACGCCCACATCGCTTACTACGAGATCTGGAACGAGCCCTATCGCTCGCAGACGCTGTGGTCGGCGCCGAACTGCGGCTCCAAGACGACGAAGTACGGCGTCTGCGCGTTCAACGGCACGTACGCGCAGCTGCTGCGCATGACCCAAGACGCGCGCTGCATCATCGAAGGTCATCCCGACGATCCGATCACGGCGACTGGGATGACGTGCGCGACCGATCCTGACCTGCCCGCGATCGGCCTCGATCCGACCGCGAAGATCGTCAGCGCGAGCGGCACCGCGAAGGACCCCGGCTTCACCCAGAACGAGCTGTATTGCAGCGGCTCGGGCGCCGACGCGCCGCCCGACAACGCGTTCTGCACCTCCGGCGATGCCGGCTCGAAAGCGGTCGACGTGGTCAACACCCACAACTACTTCGCCGGCGCCGCGCTGCCGGAGAGCTCTGCGGCGAACATGAAGACGATCCAGGACGCTTTGTCCGATGCCGACCGCGCGAAGCCGTACTTCGACGACGAAGGCGGCGGCGACTGGCAGGGATCGAACTCGACGCCGTACGACCCCGATCTCGAGGAGACGACGCCGCTGCGCTGGTTCCTGGCGCTATGGAATCAAGGCGCGGCGCGCGCGTACTGGTACACGTGGGACGGCAACGGCCCGTTGTGGAATCCCAAAGGGTTCGCTGACTGCACCGCGGACAATGGCTGTCTATCGAAGGCCGGCACCGCATACGCAGCTGCGTTGCAATGGCTCGTCGGCAAGACCGCGGCGTGCACGGTCAACGGCACGATGTGGCAATGCAACCTCGCGACCGCGACCGCGAAGTCGATCGTGATGTGGGATTTCGGCGCCTGCAAGAGCACGGGGATCGCGCCTCCGTGCGACTCGAGCAAGAGCAGCAAGAACTGCGTGTTTGCTCGCGATTGCACGACCACCGACGTGCCGCTGCCGGCTGGTTCGTGGACCGACTGGCGCGACCTCGACACGAACTCATCGCACGCGATCGGCACGACCATCCCGGTCGGGATCAAGCCGATCATGCTCGAGTAGCGGGTCACTGGCGCGACCGAATCACGATCGCGTTGACGCGTGCGGCGGCGCTGGCTGCGCTCAGCTCGCGATCGTCGGGGCTCGTCGCGGCTGCGGCCGAGAACGCTTCTGCCGCGGCGGTCCACACTCGCGCATCTACGGTGCGTGCTTCGCGCGCGATCTGCCATCGGATGATCGCGCGATCGCGCAGCGCTGCGGCCCGACGCTCCGCTGTCGTGACCACCGCGAGGTCGAGACGCCATAGCGCGTCGGCCACCGCGAGGTCCGCCTCCCGCCACGGGTGTTCGCGCTGCCACTCCCAGGCGAGCAGCCCGAGCTCGGCGTCGGCGTCGCGCCGACACTGCGGGCTCGTCGAGTGCGCGACGGCGGTGACCAGAGCCTCGGCGTCGGACACCACGTGGTCGAGGGGCTCGTAGTTCCTTTGAGCGGAGAACAGCTGCTCTAGATCGCGGCAACGCAGATCGAAATCGGTCTCGTGCGCGACTAGATCGTAGAGCACCGCGGTCGCCGACCGGAACTTGCCCAGCGCGACGTAGCGGCTGACGAGCTCGTGCAACAACTCGTCAACGCGCCCAGGAGCGTGCCGTGCGAACCACGCTCGCGCGGTCGCCGGGGGACCGCGGTCAGCGTAGGCATCGAGCATGGCGTCCGTCGCCGGTGACAGGCTCGTCGGGGTCGGCGATGCGCTCGCCGGGCGCGGCGGCGGTAGCGAGGGCGGGTCGGGCCACGTGAGCGTGATGAGCTCGAGCCGAGGCGCTCGAGCGATCGGCGGTGGCTCGAACCGATTCGAGAATGACGACACACGCGAGGAGCTACCCGCGCATGCCGCGACCACGATCACGAGCCACCGCATATCCCAGGGACACGGCGCTAGCGACGCGAGTTGCAGGTGTAAGGGCCGAACGAGCGCGGCGTTTGTTTGGCGTATGGCAAATCAAGCTCGGTTCGCGGCACTCCTCGTCTGCGTGGTCTCCGGATGTGCCATGGGGCCGGCGGCGAAGATGGCGTCGGCGGTGATGCCGAGCGCAGCTCCCGCGTCGCCTCAGCCGCTCGATCGTTCGCTGTTCTCGAGCTCGCCGAACGGCGCCCTGTCCGAGGACGCGCTGCAGACGATCCTCGCTTCGCCGATCGAGCTCGATCTGCCATCGCGCGTCGGCGTGATGCCGATCATCACGGCAGGAGATTGGCGCGGACCGAATCCGGACTTCGACCACGTGCCGGTCGGCATCGGCCCGTTGGTCGACCGGTTGCGCCACGACGAGTCCTTCTCGCTCGTCACTCAGATGATGCCGATTCCGTCGGGTGCGCTCGGGATGGAAGCGCTACGTGAAGCTGCAGCGCGCTATCGCCTGCGCTACGTCGTGCTCTATCGCGAGGTCGTCACGAAGGATCATCACGTCGGCCCGTGGGCGTTCGGCTACGCGACCGTGATCGGCGCGTTTTTCCTGCCAGGTCAGGAGCAAGAGGCGACCGGCTACATCGAAGCGACGATGTTCGACGTCAAGACCGGCTTGCTGATGTTCACGACGCGCCGCTCGATCACCGCATCGCAACGCACCAACGAGTGGAACACCGATCGCAAGCTCGACCGCCTCGCGTCCGCTGCTATCACGAAGTTCGCGCCCGACCTCGCGGCCGACATGCTGACCGACGTGCGGCGCTTCGCGGCGGCGGCAACCGCAGAGAACGAGCATCATCACGGTGCAGGCGTCGCAGCGAGTACGACCGCGCCGGCGCTCGCTCATTAGAACGGCTGAGGGAAGTACATCGAGCCGAGCAGCGTGCCGGTTCCGTCGTGCAGGAACTGCGGGCCGCCGACAAGGCCAAACCCGTCGCCGCGGAAGTCTGCGTAGCTCGCATCGAACGTCGTATCGATCAGCACCGCATACGGCTGTGCGACCGCTACGGTCGGCGCCCACGTCGCCAAGCTCGCGGGCAACGCCGGGAACTGCACGCTGGTCTGCGTCGGGGGCAAGAGGAACGCCCACTGGCCGTACTGCGCGCCGTTCCATTGCGTGTTCAGCACGACGCCGTCCGCCCCGGCCGTCATCGGAACCGCATCGCCATCCGGCGATGCTGCCGTCCGGGGGCGAGCCCCGGCCGTCGAGGCCGCCGCGGTCCAGGTCAGCGTCGGGCGCGCAACGTTCGTCGAGTCGGCCGAGGTCGCGGTCAGGCCGGGCAGCAGCGCCGCGATGTCGATGTTGTCGGAGGTCGCATCGGGCGCGAGCCGGCGCGCTTGGAACCGATTCGCCGGGTAGTTGCCGCCGCCGGTCGGCGTGCCGAATGGAATCTGCGCCGAATACTCGACGTAGCCACCGAGCGAAGGCAGCGGCCACCACCGGATGTACGAGTTGTTGCCGGTCAGCGAAGGCAACGCGTATTCGACGCCGCCGATGTTCTGACCCTGCGTCGAGTTGACGAGATCGCCCAGGGTGCCGTTCGCGACACCGAGATGGAACTCGTCGAACGCGGTCGACCACGCGCCGGTCGTCACCGAGATCGTCGAGCCTTGCGCCGGTGGCGTCACGCCGGTCGCGGTCGCAACCGCGATGATGTTGTAGTCGACGTCGCGCGCGAGTCCGATCACCGTGATCATGCCGTCGTGGCCGACGTCGAGACCGGTCGTCGCGATCGCGAACGGCGCGGCGACGGTCGAGCCACCGCCGAACGCATCGCCGGTGAACACTTCGAAGCCGACCGCGCCCGGTGGTGCGGCAGGCAGCGTGACGTCGACCGTGCCGTACGTCGCGATCTCGCTGAACGTCGGGATCGTGATGTGGTCTCCGCCGGCGACGCCGACCGCGGTGTAGAGCTGGCTCTGGTCGGTGTCGATCACCGTCACCATCCCGACGCCGGCCGACGGCAGGACCGCATCGCCATTCGCTTCGGTGACGTAGCTCGCGACGACATTACCTTCGCCGTCTTGGCTGACGACCGGCGCGGCTGCAATCGGCACCGTGCCGCGGCGCAGCGACACCGTGATCATGCCGGTGTCGGCATCGGGGCTGGCAGTGTCGGCGCTCGTGATCGGTGCGTCGCCACCGGCGGGATGACTCGAACCACCACAGGCGGTCAGCGCGAGTGCGAGTGCGAGCTTCATCCGCGCAGTAAGCGCGGGATGGCCTAGCGCGGGCTACGAATAGGATCGGACATGCCGCGCGGCGAGGCAGCTACTTGATCGCCGTCTCGACCGTGCTCGCACCGCCATAGACGGTCGCGGTCGTTACCGCGCGAGCGCGACGCAGTGCTGGTCCATGTCTTCGATCGCAGCCTGTTTCATCGTCGCGTCTTCGAACACCTCTTCGCCGGTACATGCGGGCGCCGCAGGGGCCGGAGCGCTCACCGCGCAGCTCGCCTTGAATCGGCTCGCGGTGGGGTCGTTCGCGCGCAGCGCATCGTGGACGTAGTGGCCGCCGCCCGGCACGACGTTGAGCGTCGCGGCATCGATGCAATCGTACGTCGTCAGTGGCGTCGCAAACGTGAAGTCGGCATCGGGCGCGACGACGCTGCTCCTCGCGAACAAGCGCGCCTCGTCGCTGGTCGGTTGTTGCAGGCAGCTCGACGTGCTGAGCCACTTGTCGAACGCGTTCTGTGCTGCAGCGCCGTTCGTGTCGTCGGTGACGCCGACTTGCGGCGGCGTGACGTTGTCGCACGGCGCCGCGACGAGCGTTGCTTCCTGCGAGCGATCGCAGCCGAGATCGATCCGGCCAAACGGCGAGCTCGCCCCGAGCACGATGTAGTCGAGCCGGCTCGTCAACCCGTAGCGCGTCATCGCGTAGAGGAATGCGCCCGAGCCAGCGCTTGCACCG
>CAZDGY010000246.1:0-8292 GCA_964504685.1 uncultured Kofleriaceae bacterium
GTATCGCCAGCGCGCACCACGAACGTGTCGATCGCGGCCTTCGCCTTGTACTTCACCGCCCGATCGGTGGGCAAGAACAGGGTCTGGCGCACCGTGTTCTGCATCGAGTACTCGGTCGCGTTCTCGGCCACCTTCGCGGCGCGGATCAGCGCGACTCCGCCGACCATCGCGATCGCCGAGTACGCGCCGAGCACGACGAGCGGCATCACGTAGAGCGCGATGCGGACGCCGAACTTGTGAATCACGCGCGAAACCGCAAACGCCTGGATCGCGAAGCCAGTCAGGTTGACCCAGAAGAAGAAGCTGCTGTAGAAGGCCTTGATTACCTCCCGGCGGTCGTCGCTGATCGCGAGCGTGCGAGCCGCGCCCGTGAGGTCGGCATGAGCGGTGGCGGGGATGAGCTCGGCAGCGTGGTGCGTCGCGGCGCTCGACAACACGAACTCGCCGGTGGTCTTCACGAGCTCGCCGACCAGCACGAGCGCCGCGATCAATAGGAGATAACGGTCGCGCAACAGGAGCGAGAAGCCGCCAGCGCCGTCGATCGGTTCGCTCGCGACCCGCGCCTGCGAAGGATCGCGTGCGTGGAGCTTCTCCACTGTATTGAACAGCACGAGACAGGCGACTAGTAGCGCCGCGGCGAACAGGAGCAGCGTGTAGGTCGTCGCGAGCCGCGCGAGCTCCGGCCCGACGATGGCGCCGAGCGAGCCGCCGATCGCGATCAGCGCGAACAAGCGCTTGCCCTGCTCTTCCGTGTAGAGGTCGTTCGCGTAGGACCAGAACTGCGCGACCAGAAACATGTTGATGATGCCGATCCACACGAAGAACGGCAGGCCGATCGAAGCGCCCGCCCGAGCCACGACGAAGAACACGCCCAAGCAGCCGATCACGATCGCGTAGCTGACGTTGATCAGTCGGATCCGACGAGCGCGACTCGCAAGCGCGTCGTAGGCCGGCAGAATGGCGATGAGGAGCACCGCCATGCCCCCGCCCGCGTAACTCTTGAGCTCTTCGCTCCGCAGGCCAAAGACCGACCCCGTGAGGATCATGCCCTCGCGCGCGGTCTTCATCAGGTAGTAGCTCGTCAGGATCAGAAAGACGCAGGCGAGCATCATCGCCGCGACCAGACCTTCGCCGGGTCGGACCTTGCTAAACGGACGGAACGCCCATTCGAGCAACGACGGGCGCTCGGCGATCTGTGCTCCGTTCGGCGCCATCACGCAGACGTGAGTGCAACGGACATGCCCCGACGTCGTGGGGTTTCACCTGCAGTACCCGCAGTGCTTGCGGGGTATCGGCTTCATGACGCAAATCATGCGCGCCGATCTCCCGAAGACCGCGGTCACGACGCGATTGCGAAATTGTCTCGCCGCTATTTCGGTTCGTCGGTGAGCGTCCCGAGGAACGCCGCGAGGTCCGCGAGCTGGTCCTGACTCAACGCGCGGGCGCCGACTTCCGCGTCGGCGGTTCCCGAGACTTCCGGATCGGGCCACGGACACTTGACCTGGGCACCTTGAGTTCGGCTGCAGGTCGCAACGTCGTAGGACCCGGCCGCGCGGTTCGCGACGAATTCGAGCGCGTACGGCAGATTCGCGAAATAGCCGTTGTGTCCATATGGCGCACTCCGCGCCACGTCGCGGAGGGTCGGGATGCGGAACTTTCCGTCATCGGCAGCGCGCGCGGTTGTGGTGGCGAGCCCGTGATCGATGTAGCGCTCGCCATCCGGGTTGGCTTCCTGGACATAGAACTTGTTGTTCGGATAGCGCGGCACGCCGATGTTGGCGTAACCGAAGGTGGTGAACAGCGGAGGTCGTCCATCCGGCGCTGGCCGGTTCGGATGACAACGGGCGCAATCGCCGACCTTCGGATCCTCGAAGATCGCGAGCCCGCGCAGCTCGGCGTCATCGAGCGTCGCGGTGCCGGCGAGATATCGATCGTAGCGCGAGGCGAACGGCGCGAGCTCGGGGCTCCGTTCGTACGCGGCGAGCACTTGCGCGATCGCGGTGAATCCGCGTTCGGTGTCGTCGAGCACACCTACGCCGAACGCCTCCGAGAACGCCGACGCGTAGCTCGCGCCCCGAACGTGTGCGACTACCGCGGCTCGATCGGGGTTGTTCATCTCGAGTGGATTGAGCAGCGGACCAGCGATCTGATCTTCGAGAGAATCGGCCCGTCCGTCCCAGAACAAACCGCCCACTCGCCCGAGCACCGGATCGTCGTACGGCGGCGGAACGAACTGGACGTACAACAGCGTCGGGGCGTTGCGCGCGCCGAAGCGACCGGCCACCGCGCCCATCGACTGCGAGTGCTCGTCTTCCGGGTCGCGAAACGCGGTACGCGCCGTGTGGCAGTCGGCGCACGCTTGACCCGGTGGGTTCGACAGCCCGGGATCTTCGAACACGAGCTTGCCGAGCTGGGCTTTGCTCGGCGGTGAGCTTGAGCTACCAGTCGAACAGGCGGCCGCAAACGCGAGGACGGCCGCCTTCATGACTACTGACCGGTGGCGGTGACCGGAACCGTGAACAGGTCCGTCATCGCAGGGACGGTGTCTGCCGTCGGCGAGCAGGGCAACGCCGCCAGACCGAGGATGTCCTCGACCGTCTTCAGGTACGAGCTCGTGTCGTAGTTGACGTTCGACATCATGCCTGCCACCGCGTTAGGGGAGATCGCCATGAACGGCGGGTCGTCGCTCGCGGGAGTCCCGCCGCCCTCGTCCCAGAGCAGGAACAGCACGCCGCCATTCGAGAAGCTCTCATCACCGAGGATCTTGGGCACCTCGTTCTGCAGCCACGCATCGCCTTGCGCGATGGAGCCATCGTGCATGTCGTCGTCGAGGTTGGGCGTGATGAACACGTACCGCGGCAAAGCATGGGCCGCGAGATCGACGTCGAACTGCGAATAGTCGACGACGTGGTCGTTGCAACGGATCTCGGGATGGAACGCGGCGCCGTCCCAGCCGTTGACATCGTCGAAGTAGACGAACGGGTCGTGCTTCGCGGCGTAACGGCCGTGCGAAGTCAGTCCGCACGGTCCATCCATGCTCTCCTCGTAAGCCTTCCAGGTCAGGCCCGCATCTTCGATCTGATCGGCGATATGCGAGGTCGACGTGAGGTGGTGCGAACCCGGATCGTTGTCGTCGAGGATGCCGAAGTTTTCGCCCGAGACCATCCAGAGATAGTTCGGCTCGCTGGGATGCACGAACGAGTCGTGATAGCCGGCAGCGACCGCATTCTGAGCGGCGAGCTGGTTGATGAACGGGGCGCTCTTGTTGCCGAGGATGTCACCTCGGCTATGGTTCTCCATTACGATCGTGAAGACGGTGCCCGGCCACGCTGCTGGTGCAGTCGCCGGCGCGGGGGTTACGGGTTGACACGCGACTGAGGTGTTGCCGGAAGTGTTGGCACAACCGGCGAGGACGACTGTGGTGAACAACAGGTGGCGCATGCTTGAGAAGATGGTTTCGCTCGAGCAAAACACAAGTGAATTGATTGCGGTCCTTGCGCGTAGTGCGCAGCATTTGCGCGCTACCACTGATCACATGGGTTCGGGATTCGGTCGTCGTCTTCGCGCAGTTTCGGCTGCGGCTGAAGGAGAGTGGCAGTCGTCTGTGGCTGGACCGTGATGATGCCGTCTTGATGGCGGTACGTCGGCCATGGATAGCTGGATGCGAACCACCAATCCCGCCCAGCGAGCGCAGGCTTGCCCGCGCTAGCGCCATCGATCTGAAGCAGTGCCCGTAGCGGGATGGGGCCGTCCACCGTCGACACCGACCACGCGAACACGCCCCACATCCCTACCCAATCGGTGGGTAACCCGAAGAACAAGTCGAGGGTCTGAGGGCTCTCCGGGTCCACGAGTGCGAGCGGCAAGGTCGGCGTCGTCGCGTTCATCGCGATCGGGTGCGCGGTCGGCCTTCCCAGGATCTCGAGAGACGCCAAGCTCGCGTCACCGCTCAACCGCCCGAGCTGCGAAGATAAACCGACTCGGACATGCAGCACCTCGATCGCGGATCCGTGTTCGGGAACCAGCATCACCCGTTCGGCCGATGACAGCACTGCGCCTTCATGCGGCGTCGTCCAGCGAACGCGAGGCGGCTGGATCTCGGGAGTCGAGCTTCCGGTTGTCGCCGCACTATCGTCGTCCCTAGACGCGCCCGCAGTCGGAAGTTGGTCGCAACCGGTCGCGCACACGATCATCAGCGCAAAGAAGGTCCGCATGCAGCTGGCTATTGCACCGCGCGGGCCGAAGCCCGTTGGCTTCCATCGCGTCGATCTCGCGGGCCATGCACCCGAACGGCCGCATCACTTGCGCTGGCGTCGGCGGTCGCGCCGCATTTGCGTGTTCGGTCGGAGCCGCGCCTACGTGCAGCTGGTTCGTGCGTTGCACATGTGAGGCGACATGACGACGTCTCATGACGCCAAGGTCGCGCGGATCGTCGCGCAGCTTCGAGCGCATCGCGGAGAAAGGCCGCTCTCGCTGCACAAGCGCTCGGTCTCGCACCAGGTTCCCAAGGCGCACGACCAGCGCCACCACGACACCAAGATCGATGTCGGAGAGCTGACCGAGATCCTGTCGATCGATCCCGTCCGCCGGATCTGCATCGCAGAGTCGGGCGTCACGTTCACCGCGCTCGTGCGCGAGACGTTGAAGCACGGCCTCGTGCCGATCGTCGTCCCGGAGCTGGCCACGATCACCGTCGGCGGCGCGATCTCGGGCTGTTCGATCGAATCGATGTCGTTTGCGCGGGGCGGTTTCCACGACACGTGCACCGAGCTAGAGGTCATCACCGCGACGGGAGACGTGCTGACGTGCACGCGAGGCAACGAACATCGCCTCGTGTTCGAGATGATGCAGAACTCGTTCGGCACGCTCGGCATCGTCTCGAAGCTCGCGTTCGCGCTCGTGCCGGCCAAGCCGTTCGTTCACGTAGAGTACGAGACGTATGCGACGCTCGCGGCTTATCGCGACGCGATCTGGCGCCGGTTCGAAGCGCGCGATGTCGACTTCATGGACGGCATCATCCACGCCCGCGATTGCTACGTGCTCAGCATCGGTCGTTTCGTCGACAGTGCGCCGTACACGTCGCGCTACGACTGGATGAAGGTCTACTACAAGAGCACGCGGACCCGGCGCGAAGACTACTTGCGCACGCCCGACTACTTCTTCCGCTACGACCGCGGGGTGACGAACGTCCGGCCGAAGTCGTTCGTCGGTCGGTTGCTGTTCGGCAAGCTCATGACGTCGACGCGCTGGCTCGAGCTCGGCAACAAGCTGCCCTGGTTACTCAAGTCCGACAAGCCGACGGTGACGCTCGACGTATTCGTCCCGTTCTCGAAGGTCCCGGACTTCATGAGCTGGTACGAGCGCGAGATCGACTTCTTCCCGATCTGGTGCGTGCCGTATCGACGCGTCCGCGACTATCCTTGGCTGACCGACACGTACTGGCACGGCGTCAAGGACCCGTTGTTCCTCGATCTCGCGGTCTACGGACTTCGCCAGCGCGACGGGCGAAACCTGCATCGGCTGTTCGAACAGAAGCTGCTCGAGCTCGGCGGGATCAAGACGCTGATCGCGCACAACTACTATCCCGAGCCGGAGTTCTGGACGATCTACAACAAGTCTAACTACGACGCGGTCAAGCGCGTCACCGATCCCGATCACCAGTTTCGCGATCTCTACGAGAAGACCTGCAAGGCCGTGATGGGAATCGCCGGATGAGCGCCGACGCGAAGCAACCCCAGTCTCGCCGGTGGGTGACGGTCGTGCAGCTAGTCGGGGTCGCCGTCGCGCTCGGCGTGGTCTGGTTCGCGACCCGCGAGGGCGCGGCGTCTGAGGAAGTCGACTACTCCGTCGCTTACGGTTGGATTCGCGATGGCAAGGTGAAGTCGGTCGAGCTCGCCAACACCCAACTCGACGGCGAGCTGTCCGCACCGGAGTCGACCGACAGCAGGAAGCTCACCTCGTTCCGCGCCGAGTTGCCGGCGAAGGACGACACGTTGTTGCCGTTGTTGCACGCACGCAACGTCCGGATCCACGCACGCGCCGAACACGGGCTCGGGCGACTCGCCGGCATGCTCCTGCCGTGGATAGTCATTCTCGGCGGGTGGTGGTGGCTATCGCGGCGAGCTCAGCGAGCCATGATCGGAGGCGCCGTGACCGGGCCGTTCGGCCGCAAGGCGCGGCGGTTTGACAAGACGACCACCACCGCGACGCACTTCGATGAGGTCGCCGGGCTCGGAGCCGCCAAGCGCGATCTCGAAGAGATCGTCACCTTCTTGAAGGAGCCCGATCGCGTCGCGGCGCTCGGAGCGAAGATTCCACGTGGCGTGTTGCTCGTCGGGCCACCTGGGACGGGCAAGACCCTTATCGCGCGCGCGGTGGCCGGCGAGGCAGACGTTCCGTTCTTGTCGATCACCGGCTCGGAGTTCATCGAGTTGTTCGTCGGCGTGGGTGCGGCGCGCGTGCGCGAGCTGTTCGCGGATGCCAAGAAGGCAGCGCCCGCGATCGTGTTCATCGACGAGCTCGATGCGGTCGGACGCGTGCGCGGCGCCGGACTCGGCGGTGGCCACGATGAACGCGAGCAGACCCTCGACCAGTTGCTGGCGGAGATGGATGGTTTCGACCGCAACGATCAAGTGATCGTGCTCGCTGCGACCAACCGGCCCGACGTGCTCGACCCCGCCCTGCTCCGTCCGGGGCGCTTCGACCGACGTGTCGTGATCGACTTACCCGAGGTCGGGGCGCGTCGCGAGATCCTCGCCGTTCATGCGCGCAGCAAGCCGCTCGCGCCCGATGTCGACCTCGGCGAGATCGCGCAGATGACCCCGGCCTTCTCGGGCGCTGACCTCGCAAATCTCTTGAACGAAGCGGCGATCCACGCGCTACGCGAGCACGTCGAACAGATCCGTCGCATCGACGTGAGCGCCGCCTACGACAAGGTCGTCCTCGGCGATCCGCGCGAAGGCCGACTGACCGAGCGCGAGAAACGGCGCGTCGCGACCCATGAGGCGGGACACGCGATCGTCGCATGGGCGTTGCCGCAGGCCGAGCCGCTGCGCCGGGTCTCGATCCTACCGCGCGGAATGGCACTCGGCGCGACCGAACAAGTCGCAGCGGACGACCGGCACATCACGACCCGCAGCGAGCTGGACGCGAAGCTCGCGGTCCTGCTCGGCGGCCACGCCTCGGAGGCGTTGCTGCTGGGCGAGCTTTCGACCGGGGCGGAGAACGATCTCCGCGAGGCGACGCAGATCGCAGAGCGCATGGTCGCGCACTTCGGAATGAGCGACGAGCTCGGGCCCGTGTACTACGAGCACCACGAGCAGCACGCATTCCTCGGTCATCGGATCGCGACCGACGGAGGGCCGAGCGACGCAACCGTGCACTCGATCGAGGCGCAGTCTCGTAAGGCATTGCAGCGGGCGCGCTCCACGGCAACGACGACGCTCGAACGGTACCGCGAGCAGCTCGAGCACGTGATCTCGCGTCTCTTGGCTAGCGAAACCCTCGAGCGCCCGGAGCTCGACCAGCTGCTCGGACCACGGCCGGCAACGGCAGCACCGGAGGCCGCGTGACGACTCGACGCCGAGGCCCGGCGCGCGATGACCGCTAGAGGAATCGGTTGCGGCCGACGAAGTCCGCGGGCAGTCGGCGAACCCGCGGCTGGTTCGTCGGCCCGACCGCGTGCCCGACTCGCAATGCAAACGCGACCCGCCACGGCTCGGGCACGTCGAGTACGCGCCGGATCTCCGACTCGGCGCCATCGCCGCTAAATGCGCTCACGACCTGAACATCGAGATGCGAGACATGCGCGGCGAGCCATATGTTCTCGAGCACACAGCCAAGGCTGATCATCCCGAGCACGTCGCCCTCGGAAGCGGGCGCACGCTTGGTCGGATCGAACAACGCGATGATCAGCGTCGGAGCACCAGCGATCACCTCGGCGAGTAGCCGCGATTCGTGAGTCGGCACCTGCGCCGGGTCATCGGTGCGCCAAGTCGCTGGAAACGTCGTGCCGAGGATGCCGGTTTTACGCTCCGCGAGCTGCTCGGGCGACCACGATAGCTGGCGATAGTTTTCCGCGATGAACGTCGCCGACACGGTCGACCGGATCTTGCCGAGCCGGTCCAGGACGTCGCGGTCGTCCACGACGACGAGCCGAAAGTTCTGCATGTTGTGCGCGGTCGGCGCCCAGCGCGCCGCCTCGACGATGCGTTCGAGCTCCGCATCGGTCACGCGCCACGCTGGATCGTAGGGGGCGCGAGACGAGTGGCGATGCTCGAGCAGCCATTGCAC
>CAZDGY010000247.1:0-8285 GCA_964504685.1 uncultured Kofleriaceae bacterium
TCGCGATCATCGACATCAAGGACCGAGGGCTCGAAGGGATACGCTTCCTGGTGCAGGACCAGACCGGACTACAGGGTCATTGCGCGTCGATCGAGTGTATCGAATACGAGGGCAGTCGCGGCGAAGAGGTTCCCGAACCGCCGTGGACCGCGAAGCTCGATAGTCGAACCCTCGCGGCGCTCGTTGTCGATGCTTTGATATTCCCGAACATCGTGAAGCAGGCTGACGTCGTGCGAGCGATCGCGATTGCCACTGAAGAGATCGAGGTCCGGAAGATCATAGGAGACTACTGATCGTTGAGTGCGCGCCGTGACCTCCGAAGAAACGCAAGACGCCCGTGAGCTCGAGCTGATGCGCGAGAGCTGCACGATCACGGCAGCGCGCGCGACCAGAGCGGTGCCGCGGGTTCCAAGCGCGTAACTTCCAAGCCGATGATCATGCGTCGGCGCATCAAAACGCGATGCACTGCCCGTTGTCCCGCGCCGCCCACCGCGCGCC
Organism: uncultured Kofleriaceae bacterium; assembly: GCA_964504685.1. Taxonomy (GTDB): domain Bacteria; phylum Myxococcota_A; class Polyangia; order Haliangiales; family Haliangiaceae; genus JABFXX01. Next base: position 499 of record CAZDGY010000247.1, read on the forward strand.
GCGCGCATGGACCCGTCGAGCACCGCTCCAGCGCGCGCAGCCGCGAGGGCAAGTCACCGCGCGGGCGCCGCAGCGTGAGCCGCGAAGCGCGACTCAGTTATAGGTCTGGCCGCCGTCGTGATATTTCTCGCCGTACTTGTTCAGGTGGTCGGGCTCGGCGCCGCGCACCAGTGACAAGTCGACGGTCGAGGTCTGGCCCGCGGTGACCGTGACCTTCGCGAGCGACGGGCGAGTCGCGCGCCGCGTATACGCGAACACGGTCCACGTGCCGGGCGGCACGCCGTCGAGCTCGTAGCTGCCATCGGGCTTGATCCGCGTGTGCTTGCGATTCGGCACGACGAGGATCGTCGCGGCCATCTCGGGATGCAGGTTGCAGTAGACGTCGACGACGCCTGGCACCGGGAAGCTCTTCTCTTTCGTCACGCCCTTCTTGAACGAGCCGAGATCGAAGCGGCGCGCGGCCGATTGCGAGAATACGTTGTGCAAAAAGCCGTCGTTGTTCGGGAACGACACGGTGTCGCCGGCGGTGATCGCGACGAGATCGGGCACGAACTTCTTGTCGAGCTGCTGGATCTTGACCGGGTCGCCACCTTCAGGCGGCTCGGTGAAGCCGACGATGTAGATCACCGCCTCGGCGCCGGCGCTCGGCTTGCCATCGGCCTCGGTGATCGTGACCTTGCCGGTGACGCGGCCCTCGGGTTGCGCGCGCGCGATCCCACTACTCGCAAGCGCGACCACGCAGCCGATCGCGACGGCGACCAGGCGCATCAGAACGCGATGCCCCATTGGATCCGACCCGCGTCGCGGATCTGATAGACGCCGATGCCGAACGTCGCGCTCACCCACGACCGACCGTGCGTCCACGCGAGGTCCGGGCCGAGGACCGCCCACGACGAGCCGTCGTAGTGGTCGAGAGGCAGCTCGCTGTAAAACTCGGCGCCGAGTCGCAGATCGCTGACGACGCGACCGGAAAAGCCGATGCCGGGATGGAGCTCGAAGTGCGCGGCGCTGTTCGCCATCGTGTTGGGATCGACGAAGTGTTTGCCGTTCGTGCTGACGTCCGCGACAAAGCCGACGTCGACGAGCACTTGCAGGCAGTTCGTGAAGTCGTACGACGCGACGAGATCTACCGACGGCTCGAGTGTGTCGCGATCGGTGATCAGCCGCTTGACCCCGACCCGCAGCAGCGGCGCGAACGCGGGCTTGTCGACGGGATCCTGGCTGACGAACCGGTATCGCAGCTCCGCGCCGTAGCTGTAGAACGTCGTGCGCGCGCTGCCGGGGGTCGCGTCCTTCGTCCACTGCATCTCGACCGGGAGCACGAGCTCGAGCTGGTCGGTGATGCCGATCAGCGGTGCGACCCACAGCTGGGTGTTGCGACTGTGGTCCTCGAGCGAGCCGGACTTGTCGTTCTCGTCGGTGATCCAGGTCTGGAGCTCGGCGCCGCGCTCGGGCATGACCTCGCTGCCGAACAACCAGCCGTAGAACGTTCGGCCGGCACTGGCAGTTCCCGGGGCGACCAACAACGAACACGCGACGATCGGAGCTAAGCGCACGCCGCGACATTACAGGAGAGCCCGTGCAGTTTCGACTGCTGTTGGTCTACTGTACCGCCCATGATCGACCATACCGGTGTGACGGTCAGCGACGTCAAGCGCAGCATCGAGTTCTACAAGAAGGCCCTCGCCCCGCTCGGCTACGAGCTGCTCAAGCAGTTCGAGCAGTTCGCCGGCTTCGGCGTCGCGGGCAAGCCCGACTTCTGGATTGGCCAAGGCACGCCGAAGGAGTCGACGCACATCGCGTTCCGCGCGAACGGACGCGCCATCGTGCGCGCATTTTACGACGCCGCGATCGCGGCCGGCGGCAAGGACAACGGCGCGCCCGGTCCGCGCCCCCACTATCACGAGCATTACTACGGTGGCTTCGTGCTCGACCCCGATGGCCACAACATCGAAGCGGTCTGCCACGAACCGTTTCTCGGCTAGGCCGCGCGATGAGCCTGCCGTTCTTCGTCGTCCACGGCGCGCTGGTTTGGAAGGCACTGATCGTCGTCGCGGCGTTCGTCTCGATCGGCCTGGTCCGGCTCGCCCAGCGAGCGATCGCTCGCCGAGATGCGCGCAACGCGTGCAAGCCCTCGATCGCAACACCGACGAGTGCGTCGTCCGCGGCAAGCTGGCCGATGGCAAGGTCGAGCTCGACGGTGCGATCCGCGTAATCGCGGGCAGCCACGCGAGTGCCGCGCGCAATCACCTCCCGAAGCGCGCGCCGGTGGGTCTCGCGGAATCGAAGGACGTCGACACCACGACGCTCGTGTCGGTCGCGCCTGGCGATGACGTGATCGCGGGCGTCATCACATCGGGTCTCGAGAAGACGTTCGGCGAAGCGCAGCGCAAAGCCTGCTGGGACGCGCCCGATCACGCGGACGACGGGCCGCTCGAGATCACGAACACGCACGCGTGCGCGCTTGCCGCCGCAATGCCGGACTCTCGAGCTAACAAGCTCGTTCGGGTTTAGCGTCGCGCTCCATGCCGCGGCACGCCGCTCGTCGTTGCAGGTCGCGGGCGAGTCTGCCGAAGCTGCGCGGTGGACGAGATCTACAAACGCTACGACCAAGCGCTGAGCGATCACCGCAAGCTGATCGCGCTCTCGATCTGGATGCGCTAGCGCAGGACGATCTTCGCGGCGCCGGCGCTGAGCTCGCCGATCGCCGCCGCGGGCAATCCCGCTGCGCGCAGCTCGTCGACGCACGCCGCGGCTCGCGCGGCTGGCACGCACAGCAGCAGGCCGCCGCTGGTCTGGGCATCGCACGCGAGCGAGGCGAGTAGCTCGAGCCGCGAATCGGCGGCGGGCTCGGGCGCGAGCGCCCTGCCATCCTGCCAGTGCGTGTCGGTGGCGACGAACGCGCGATTCGCGATGCTGCCGGCCGGGCAGACCTTCGCGCGCAGGTGCTCGAGTGCATCGGGCAGCACCGGCAGGCGCTCGAGCTCGATCGTCGCGGTGACGTTCGATCCGCGCACGATGTTGCGCAGGTGGCCGAGTAGGCCAAAGCCGGTGACATCGGTCGCTGCGGTCACGCCGTGCGCTCGGCCGATCTGCGCGCCGCGTTGGTTCGTGGTCGTCATCGAGCGGATCGATGCGCTCGCCGCCGCTTCGCTCGCGATCGACTTCTTGATCGCTTGGCTGATCACACCGGTGCCGAGCGCCTTCGTCAGGATCAGCGCGTCGCCCGGCCGAGCAGTGCGATTCGTCCATGCAGTGCCGGCGACGACTTCACCGGTGACCGACAGCCCGAACTTCACTTCCGGATCGCGCACCGAATGGCCACCGACGACCGCGACGCCGGCATCCGCGCAGGCGCGCGCGCCTCCGGCGAGGATCTGATCGAGCACGTCCATCGCGAGCACGTCGTCGGGGAAGAACACGAGGTTGAGCGCGAACCGAGGCTCGCCGCCCATCGCCCACACGTCGGACATGGCGTTGGTCGCGGCGATCGCGCCGAAGGTCGCGGGATCGTCGACGAGCGGTGCGATGACGTCAGCGGTGAGCACGAGCTCGCGACCCGCACCGACCTTGACGACCGCAGCGTCGTCGGAGAACGCATGATCGACGACGAGATCGGCGCGACTCGCGTTCGGCGCCATCCGCGACAGCACGCCGCTGAGTGCGCCCAGCCGGAGCTTCGCGGCACAGCCACCGCCGCGCGCGTACTCGGTAAGCCGGACCGCGGTCAGATGTCACCCGCCGCGCGATGCAGCGTCGCCCAGGCAGTCGCGAGCTGATACTCGGCGGTGACCAGCGAACCTTGTGCCGTCGTCACCGCGGTCTGCGCATCGGCGAGCTCGATCTGGCTGCCGAGGCCTTGCGCATAGCGCGCTTCGGCAAGCTTGAGTGCCGCTTGCGCCGAGATCACCGATTCGTTCGACGCCTGCACGCCGGAGCGGTTCGCGATGATCTGCGCGCGCGCCGACTCGAGCGTCGAGGTCAGCGTCAGCAACAACTCGTCGCGGTTCGCCATCGCCGCATGCTCGTTCGCGATCGCGACCCTCACATCGGCGCGGCTCTTGCCGCCATCCCACGCGAGCCACGACAGCGTGAGGCCAGCGCCCCACGACGGTTGCGGCGACCAGTTGCCGGTCTCGGGTCCGTACGCGATATCGGCGACCGCGGACAGCGTCGGCCGGCGCTCGGCGTGCGCGGCGGCGAGGCTCGCATCCGCGGCGGCGATCAGCTTGTCGAGCTGGACGATGTCCGGACGGCGCTTGCGCGCGGAGTCCACGAGCTGCGGCAACTCCGGCGGCTGTTCCTCGGCGGTGACCGGCCAGTTCGCATCGATCACGACGGTGCGCGTCGGATCCATCCAGCCGATCGCGGCGCGCAGGTTCGCGAGCGCGATCGCATCGGTGCTCTGAGCCTGCGCGAGGGCGGACTTTGCAGCCGCAAGCGTGGAGCTCGCCTGTGCGACGACGATCGGATCTTGTTGGCCAGCGGCGACGAAGCGCTTCGCTTGATCGAAGTGGGCGCCATCGCTCTTGACCGTCGATTCGGCCACGACGACGAGCCGATGTTCCGCGATCGCCTGCAGATACGCGGTCTCGACCGCGAGCCGCAGATCGAGCTTCGTCGATCCGACGCCCGCGTCGGCGGCGACGGCGTTGAGCTCGGCGGCGCGAACGTTGAGACGGGTCACTCCGAAATCGGTGATCTTCCACGCAGCGGTGGCCGATAACCCGGTCGACTCTTGATGCGTAGCGAACCCGCCGCAGTCGAGCGCGGTGTCGGTCATGGTGCACGGCTTCTGCGGCTGCGAGCCCGCGCCGAGCGTGCCGGCGAGCGTCAGCGTCGGTTGCGTCGGCAACCCGGCTTGATCGACGCGGCCGTAGGCTGCTTCTGCCGCCGCTTGTTGCTGGCGCAACGTCGGGTGCTGCTGCAAGGCAAGCTCGACCGCGCGCTTCATCGACAGGATCAGCTTGCCGGCTTGCGCAGTCTCGTCGCCGGTGACGTTCGGCAATCCGGGCAACCACTGCGGCTGTTCGTCCGAGCCCGAACCGGCATCCGGCGTAGGCATCGGCGGCGGCGCGGTGCCAGAGCCGCTGCCTGCAGTCGGCGCGGGAGGCGGCGGTGACGTCACGCCGGGTTGCGCGAGCGCAACGCCAGACGCGACGAGAAGGACGGAAGAGAAACCAACTAAGGACTTCATGTCTCGTACCTCAACGCAGTGATCGGATCGAGTTGCGATGCGCGGATCGCCGGATACAGCCCGAACACGACGCCAACCCCACCAGCGACTCCGAACGCGATCGCTGCGATCGACGCCGGAAAGAACATCTTGAACTCGAAGTACTCCGCGCCGTACTTCGCGGCGATGTAACCCAAGCCGATGCCGAGCGCACCGCCGACGATCGCGAGCACGAGCGCTTCGACGAGGAACTGGGTCATCACGTCGATCGGACGCGCGCCGACCGCCATGCGAATGCCGATCTCGCGCGTCCGCTCGATCACGCTGACCAGCATGATGTTCATGACGCCGATGCCGCCGACGAACAGCGACACGCCAGCGACGATCGCGAGCAGGATCGAGATGCGAGCCGCCGAGTCCTCCTTCGCCTTGGCCTGCTCCGCCGGATTGCGGATCCGGAAGTCGTCGTCTTGCGTCGTGTCGAGCTTGTGGCGATCGCGCAAGAGGCCGGTGATCGCCGCGATCGTATGATCGGCGTCGTCGTCCGAATTCATCGACACCATGATCTGGCCAGGGATGTACTTCGCGAGCCCCTTGGACAGCTTCTGTTGATAGGTCTTGATCGGGATGACGATCAGATCGTCCATGTCGCCCTGCGGTCCGGCGCCCTTGCTCGTCAACACGCCGTAGACCTGATACGGCTGGCCTTGGATGCGCACGGTCTGGCCGATCGGATCCGAGGTCGCGAATAGCTGCGTCGCAACCGTCGTGCCGAGGATGCACAGCTTCGCGTTGCTCTGACTGGCGTCCTCGTCGAAGATCGAGCCCTTCACCGCGTCCCAGTTGCGGATCTTGAACCAGTCCGCAGTCGTACCGACGACGCTGGTCTGCCAGTTCTGCTCGTCGGACGCGACCTGCACGCGCGTCTGCAGCACCGCGACCGCCCATTTGATCGTGCTGATCTCGTGGTTCTTGAACGCGGCGAGATCGTCCCACGTCAGCGATTGCCGCGAGCCGAGACCGCCGGCCGCGCCGTTCGTCGGTACCGAGCCGTTGAAGACTTGGAGGACGTTCGTGCCCAGGCCGGTGAACACGTCGCGCACCGATTGCTGCGCACCTCGACCGAGCGACACCATCGCGATCACCGCCGCGATACCGCACACGATGCCGAGCATCGTCAGCACGGTGCGTACGAGGTTGCGCCACATCGCTCGGATCGCGAGCCGAAGTGTCGTGATCCAACTCATGCCGCTTGATCCGCGCGCAGCGGGGTTTGCCGGCGGTCCTCGACGATCAAGCCGTCTTTGAGCGTCACCACGCGCGACGCGTACTGCGCGATGTCCGGCTCGTGGGTCACGAGGATGACGGTCTTGCCTTGGTCGACGAGCGCTTGCAGCAGCGCCATGACCTCGTACGACGTCTTCGAGTCGAGGTTGCCGGTCGGCTCGTCCGCCATGATCACCGGCGCTTCGCCGACGAGCGCACGCGCGATCGCGACGCGCTGCTGCTGACCGCCGGATAGTTGGTTCGGGTGGTGATCCGCGCGATCCCCCAAGCCGACCCGCTCGAGCGCATGGAGCGCGCGCCGATGCCGCTCGCGACCGTGAATGCCTTGATACATCAGCGGCATCTCGACGTTCTCGAGCGCGGTCGTGCGCGACAGCAAGTTGAAGCTCTGGAACACGAAGCCGATCATCCGGCCGCGCACCTCGGCGAGCTGCGCGCGCGACAGCCGCGACACGTCTTTGCCGTTGAGGTGATAGCTGCCCTGGGTCGGCACGTCGAGGCAGCCCATCAAGTTCATCATCGTCGACTTGCCCGAACCCGACGGCCCCATCAGCGCGATCGATGCGCCCTGCTCGATCACGAGATCGACGCCGCGCAGTGCATGGACGAGATTGTCACCCATCACGTACGTGCGCTCGATACCGCGCATCTCGATCAGAGCGGACATGACACTAGAACCCGACCTTGCGCTGGTTCGCGGGTGCGGTCGGCAGACCGATGATCTCGGTGATCAGTTGGTCGCCCGGCTCGAGCTCGCCTTCGACGAGTTGGGTCGAGGTGCCGTCGGTCAGCCCCGGCTTGATCAGCACCATCTTCGGCTTGCCGTCGACGAGCTTCCATACCGGCTTCTTGTCGCCGAAGTTCATCTTGACGCCGCCGCCCGACGCGCCGCTGCTGCCGTCGACCTTGAACGCCGATCCGGCACCGGAACCGTCGCTCGAGCCCGAGCCGTCGCGATGATGGCGACCGCTCCCGCTGCCCCCGCCTTTGCCACCGCCGAACCGCTCGCGGATCGCCATCATCTGATCCCGCGTCGGCTTGAATCGCAGCGCGGCGTTCGGAATCTTGATCGTGTCCGCGACCTGGTCGAGCACGAACGTGATGTTCGCGGTCATGCCCGGGCGCAGCTCGTGCTTCTCGTTATCGACGTCGATCACCGCGTCGTACGTCACGACACCGGACACCGTCGTCGGCGAGTTGCGGACCTGGCGCACGATGCCATCGAACACCCGGCCCGGGTACGCGTCGACCGAGAACGTCGCTTTCATATTGTCTTGCAGCCGACCGACGTCGGCCTCGGCGACCGACGTGTCGATCTGCATGT
>CAZDGY010000248.1:0-8261 GCA_964504685.1 uncultured Kofleriaceae bacterium
CTGCCAATCACCCGGACGTGCTCGCGCTCGTGATCACGAACAATCACAGCTCCGAGACCGGCCGGCCGGAACTGCGCTACGCCGACGACGACGGGGCGAAGTACTACGACCTGTTCCGCATGCTCGCGCCCGACCCCGGCGCGGTCGAGCTGCTCACCGACTTCGATCGCGACTCCGAGAAACTGTTCCCCGAGGCGCGCGCGGCCGCCCATTCGCCGACGAAGGCCGAGGTGGCAGCGGCGGTGACCCGGCTCGCCGCGCGCGCGAAGGCATCGACTGCCGCGGGCCGCGCAACCGAGCTCTACTTCGTGTTCGCGGGTCACGGCGACGTCGATCACGGCCGCGGCTTTCTCGAGTTGCGCGATGGACGGCTCGGTTCGGACGAGCTCGAGCAGATCGTTCGGGCGATCCCGGTCGCGCACGTCCACGTGCTCCTCGACAGCTGCAACTCATTCTTCGTGCTCAATCCGCGCAAGCCGGGTGGCCGGCAGATCGGCGTCACCGCGGACGCGGCGCGCTCGCTCGGAGAGCGGCTGCCGAATGTCGGCGTGTTCCTGTCGACCAGTGCGGAGGCCGAGGTGTTCGAATGGTCCGAGCTGCAGTCGGGCATCTTCAGCCACGCGGTGCAGTCCGGGCTAGCTGGCGGCGCGGACGCGAACCACGACGGTTTCGTCAGCTACGACGAACTGCGCGCGTTCGTAGAGATCGCGACGTCGCACGTCAAGAATCCGCTGTACCGCCCGAAGGTGTTCTCGCGGGCCCCGGACGGCCGTGGCGACTCGCCGATCATCGAGCTGGCCGCAGCGCACGCCGCACGAGTCGAGGTCGCCGCCGGGCCGCGCCGGTTGACCGTCCGGAATCCGGACGAGCTCCCTTGGATCGATCTCGACGAGGAGGCAGGGACGACAGCGACGTTGCTCGTGCCCGAGCGCTGGGCCGCGGGCGCGAGCCTCGAGGAGCGCGCGCTGGATGGCACGATCACGCGGCGGACTCTCGCCGGCGATCCGATCCCAGCGATCGCCGCGCTGACGCCACGCGGCGCCGACGACATGCTCGCCATGCTGTTCGACGCGCCGTTCGGGCCTCGAGCATTCGCCGCGTGGCGCGACGAGATCCGACGCGAGCCCGAGCCGATCTACGGCATCTCATTCGAAGACGCGCAGCGCATGGAGCAGATCCTCGCGCAGGTCGCGGCCTCCGAGCGCGGCAGCCGCCGGACCGGCGGTGTGGGGTTGCTCGGGCTCGGCGCGGTATTCCTTGGAGCGAACGCCGCGTTCGCGACCGACGACGAGCTGCGCACCACCGGCTACGCGCTGGGCGGCGGCCTCGCGCTCGCGGGCGTGCTCGCACTCGCGACGCACACCGACGGCGAGAAACTCTACGACAGCTTCGTGCGCGACATGGCTGATCCAGCGACCGACAAGGTCCGGGTGGTTGCGGAGACCGAACGCCGGCTCGATCGCCTCGCCGACAGCTGGAGGCGGACGCGTCACATCCTATTAGCCGGCGGCCTGGCGGTCGGCGTTGCCGGGATCGCCGGCCTCGCGATCAACGAGTCCACTCCGCGGGACGCGGCGGACCGAGGCTTCGGACGGCTGGCGTTTGGTACGATGACCGCGCTCGGCGCAGTTCTCGCGGTGCGCTCCTCGTTCGAGTCGCCAGCCGAGCAGATGCGCGATCTCTGGACCCACGATCCCGGGATCAGCGCGCTGCCGCGGTTCGCGATCTCGGTCGCCCCGGCGCCGAACGGCGGTTACTTGAGCCTGTCCGGAAGCTTCTAGCGCTCGACTACGACGACGGGACATCAAAAGCGAGGTCGTCGATGCCCAGGCCTCCGGAGTCAGTGATCTGCGTGACCTCGACGCGCGTGACCTTGCGGTAGCTCGAAAGGTCGACTGCGACCGGTGCGTCGAGGTTGCCCTGGCCGACGAGGTTGACCGTCGCCGACAGCGACCCGGAGACATAGACGTTGACCTTCGCGACGGTGCCGGTGTCGTTGACGCCGATCGCGTTGAACGCGACGTTTTGCACCGGCTTCGCGAAGTCGATGTAGTAGTCGCCGGCGCACTCGTCCGTGCAGATGAAGTTCGGCGGCGATTCCCCGAACCCGTCTTGCGCGAGCGTATCGACCTCGTCGCCCGCTGCCGCCGAGAAGGTCGCGTGCAGCGCGTACTGGGTCGTCACTGCCACGTCTTCGGCGAGATCATCGAAGTTGATCAGCACGCTCGAGACCGATTGGCGGCCACTATCGGTCATCCCAGCGTCCGGTCCGCCGCCGCCGCCGCCGCCACCGCCGCCGCCACCGCCGCCACCGCCAGAGCACGCGACGGAGCTAACCAGCAAGAGCACGCTCACCTTTGTCATGGCGGTCCGGACGGGGGCTCGGTGCGCGCAGTCGCACGGTGACCCGTCCTAGACTTCTTCGCCGACCGGTGGCTAACATCGCCGCGGCAACGGTGAGGAGCCTCGCTTCGATCGCGTGGATGGGCGTCGCCTTGGGCTGCGTCGCGGCATGCGTATCGCCGCTGCCTGGCTCGAACGTGCAGCTCGATCTGTCACCCGCGTCTCCGATTCAAGCGCCGATCGGAACGATTCCGGGCCCGAACGAGCTGCCGACCGACGTCCACTTCACGCTCTACGCGTACGACGACGGCACCGACGCGGCCGGCAATCCAGTCGGCCGGCTATTTTCACTGAGCCAATTCGAAGTGCATCGCATCGTCGACCTGGGCTCGCCATGCTTCATCGACCTAGCCGACCACACCGAGTTTCCGGGCATCCACGTCACCCAGTACGCGAATGCGGTGATGAGCAAGTACGGCTTCACCGATGTGTCGAACCCGCCCCCGAACGCGACGATGGATCAGGAGATCGAAGTCGCGACCGCGGTCCAGCGCGAGATGAACGTCGGCGCGCTCGCGGGCGACATGGGCATCGGCGTCGTGACCTCGGCCTCGACCGCAGACTACGGCGCGGTCGCGACCGACTGCAGCCTGTCCGATCCGACACAAATCCCGCCGCCGATCTGCACCGACGACGCATCGAACGCGTTGCGGTTGAACCTGTGCCAAGCCGCCTGGCACGCCGACCCGAATCTGTTCGAGGGCACCGATCGCGTGCTGACGTCGCCGCTCGCCGGCACGACGCACGGCTTCGTCGATGGTGTGAACCCACTCAATGCCGCGCCGATCGGTGGAGCGCAGCTGTTCGTGCCCGACGAGCTGTCCGGTTTCGCCGGCTACGCCATCTATTGGCAAGCTGACAATATGCCTGACCCCGGGACGTTGCTGCTGTACGGCCAAGCGACGATGCCGACGCTCGGCGTGATGCACGTCCACATGATCAGCCCGGGATCCGGCCTGACCGCCGAGGTCGCGATCTTCGCGAACCTCGATCAAGACGACACCGAGTTCTAGCAACGGGAGCACCATGCGGACCCTCTACATCGCCGCGCTGTTCGGATCGCTCACCGGTTGCAAGAACGTCGATTGCGGCGCCGGCACGATCGAACGCAACGGGACATGCGCACCGGCCGACGAGACGATCGGGGCCGCCGCGTGCGGATCGAACACGATGTTGGTCGGCGATCAGTGCGTGCCGACGTTCACGCCGACGGTGTGCGACCCGACGACAACCCAGGAAGATGTCGATCCCACGACCGGTGTGGTGACTTGCATCGGCACCGGCGGCGGCGGGTGCAGCGCGACGCAGGCATGTCCCGCGCCGAGCCCCGGGACGCAGACGATCTGCGGCCAGATCTACGATCTCGCGACCGGCGTCGCGTTCCAAGACTCGGGCGCGACCGGCACCCCATGCTCGACCGCGACCGCGACCGGACCGTGCTCGCTCGCGATTCAAGCATACGACGCGATCGCATTCGCGACGAACCCGGCGACCGCAACGCCACTGACCGTAGGCGGCGTGGACATCGACGACTGTGGCCGCTACCGAGTTCGTAACATCACGCCGCCGAGCGGCCCGTTCATCGGGCTCGGCATCGACGACTCGGCGCCGGCCGCGCTCGGCCCGAGCGGAACAACCAACGCGGTCGGGGTGGCAACGCTGACCGCAGCGAACACCGCCACGAAGGGCTTCGAGGCGTGGATCGTCACGCAAGCGACGACCGACATGTGGACCGCGACCGGCGGCCCGACCGTGACGACGACCGGCGTGTTCGCCGCGATCTATCGCGCGGCATCGACCGGCACCTCGACGCAGGCCGGCGTGACGTTCACGCGCAACAACGTCGCGGAGCCCACCGACACCTTCTACTTCGCGGTGGGCGATACGATGCGGCTCGCGGTGGACCCGACTGCCGTGATGACCGGCGCAAACGGCACCGCGCTGGTCGACAACGCGAACGTCGCCGATAGCATCGCGTACAGCGGCACGGGCGGGTTTGCCGATACGACCGACTGCCGGTGGGAGACGCACGCCGGCGCTTCGCTGCCGAACGTCGTGTTCGTGCAGATCTTCCGGCCCATCAACCAAATCGGCAAGCAGTGCCCGCTGTAGCAGTGCCATCTCGCTGGCGCGCGCGGATCGGGCCGTGCGCCGCGATGGCGTGCGTGCTCGCGGCTGGATCTGCACATGCGGATCCGACGAGCGGGATCGACGCGGCCTTGTTTCGCCAGTCGTACGACGCCGGTGGCATCTTCGCGGTCGAAGGCGCGCGACTCATGCCGCGCCGAGACATCTCGTTCAAGGTGATGCTCGGTTACGGCAAGGCGCCGATCAACGCCGCGGTGCCGGGCATCGGGCCGGCCGAGAACGACACCGGCAAAGACGCGATCCTGCACGACCTGACGATCCTCGATCTCGCGTTCGGGATGTCACTCACTGATTCGTTTGCGATCGGGCTCGACGTCGCGGCGTATCGAACGTCGACCGGCGCGGGTTACGGCGCGCGCGGCCGTTACGCCGCTGGCACGATCACGACGCCGTCGACCGGCCTTGTCTCGCTTCGGCCGTTGTCGAATATCGATCCGTCCGCCGACCCGTCGGACACGAGCTCGTATCTCGGCGATGGCCTGGCGGGCCCACTCGATGCCCACCTCGGGATCAAGTATCGACTCGTCGCGAAGCCTGCGTTCGCGCTCGCCGCGATCGGGTCGGTGTTCCTGCCGTTCGGCAACGAGCAGATGCTGCTCGGCGATTCCAACTTCGTGTTCGAACCCAAGCTCGCGGGCGAGTGGCGAGCGGGCGAGTGGCGCGTCGTCGGTAACGTTGGCGCACGAATCCGCCAGCGCGCCGTGCTCCAGGCCTACGACACGATGAACCCGATGGCGACCGCGGCGGATGCGAAGGCATTTCTCGACGTCGGCTCGGAGGCCGTGATCGGCGCCGGTGCGACGTACGAGATCACGCCGCGGATCACCGCCGCGATCGAAGCACAGCTGTTCACGCCGTTGCCGGCGTCGTTCGACATCGGTAGTTGTCACCTTGAAAATAGCGAGCCGTGCAGCTCGCTGACGTCCGGCGACTATTGGCAAGGTGCCAAGAGCGGCGACCGGACCGGGCTCGGGACCGCGGGGGTGATGATCCGAGTGACGCCAGACGTCACCGCGAACGTGATGCTCGGTGCTGGCGTCGGCGGAATGCGGGCCGAGGACTATCGGATCACGACCGGCATCGCATGGGCACCTCAGCCCGTCGGTGCCGACACGCGGAGCCGCGGCGACCGCGATGGCGATGGCGTGCCGGACGCGTCGGACGCGTGCCCGGACGATCCGGAGGATCGCGACGGGTTCCAGGACGAAGACGGCTGCCCCGACCCGGACAACGACGGCGATGGCATCCCGGACACGAAGGACAAGTGTCCGAACGAACCCGAAGACAAAGACGGCTTCCAGGATGAAGACGGTTGCCCCGATCCGGACAACGATGGCGATGGCATCCCCGATTCGCTCGACAAGTGTCCGAACGACCCAGAGGACAAGGACGGGTTTCAGGACGAAGACGGTTGCCCCGATCCGGACAACGACGGCGATGGCATTCCCGACGTCAAGGACAAGTGCCCGAACGACCCGGAGACGGTGAACGGTTTCGAGGATGAAGACGGCTGTCCCGACGTGCGCGCGACGGCAGGGCCGCAAGAGCGCGCCGATCGCATCGATCTCGAGGGCCAGCCGGTCGCGTTCGGCAAGAACAACGCGACGCTCACGCCCCAAGCGAAGCAGCTGCTCGTCCAGGTCGCGACGATCATCAAGGCGCACAAGCTGACCGTTCGAGTCGAAGTCCACGTGCCGCTCGGCGCGAAAGTGAAGACGCCGGCTCAGCTCGCGGCGCAGCACAAGCTCGACAAGCAACTCGCGCAGCGTCGCGCGACCGCGATCCTCGATGTGTTGCTCGCCCAAGGCGTGACGCAGCTCCAGGTACAGGCGGTCGGCATTGGCTCGGAGCGCCCGCTCGGGACGTCGGATCCAAGTGACCCGACGAACGCGCGCGTCGACTTCATCAAAGCGCAGCAGGGGTCTCCGTGAAGCGTCGGCAAGATCCTGATCGTGTAGGTGCACGTGCACGTGTCACGTGCACGTCCACGTCCACGGTCGCGCTGCTAACGATCATGGCCACCGCGGCGCACGCCGCGCCCGACGTCGAGGTTCCTCAGCTCGTGCTCGAGCCAACCGATGCCACGACGCCCGAAGCCGACGAGGCGCTCGATCTCGCGAATATCGTGTTGAGCGCAGCCAAGGGCGTCACGACCGTGCAAGAGGCGCCCGCGATCGTCACGGTCGTGACCGCCGACGAGATCAAGGATCGCCAGTTCCAGAGCCTGCCCGATCTCGTCGATACGATTCCCGGCTGGTACCAGATCTCGATCTACAACTCGACGTTCGACACTCCGCTCGTGCGCGGCCAGGTCCAAGCCGTGCAGTTCCTGCAGGACGGCGTGTCGATGTTCGATCCGTACGTCAACGTGCCGTCGATCAATCGCAGTCAACCGATCGAGCTGGTCAAGCGCGTCGAGATGATCACCGGCCCGGGCGGCGTGCTGTGGGGCTCGAACTCGTTGCTCGGCATCCTCAACGTGATCACGAAAGACGCCGAAGATGTCGATGGCGTCGAGATGGGCGCGACGGTCGGCGACGGCGACGGCGATCGCCGCATGGCGCGCGCCTACGTCATGGGCGGCAAGGCCGATCTGCTCGGCGGTCACCTCAAGTTGTTCGGCCACAGCAGCGTCGAGACCTACGACGGTGCCGCGCTCGCCGGCCCGTTGCTCGTGTTCCACGATCCGCTGCCGTTGCCGAACTCCGCGAACATCTACGGCCCGCTGACCACCACGGATCCGGCGCGCTCGATGATCGTCAACCTCGACGGCAAGATCAGCTACGACAAGCTGCAGCTGCGGTTCTCGGCGCCGTTCGGCCACATGTACAAGCCGTTCGGGTTGTCCGGCGAGCCGGTGCGCGACGATCCGAACGCACTCGATCCGCAAGGCGTCAGTCGCTACAACCGCTCCGACGACTACGATCGCTATATCGTCGCCGAATATCGCACGCGGTTCGCGCACGACACCGCTGGCCTCACCGCGCGCGCGTACGCGATCGAGTTCGTCCGAGACTTCGAGCCGCTCCAAGTGCTCGCGCCATCGACGATCTCGCCGGGCGGCCTGTCGTTCGCGGCCGATCTGACGAGCTATCGCGCCGGTGGTGCACTCGACGGTGACGTCGAGATCGGCCATCGCGTGCGGATCCTATACGGCGGCGAAGCCTTCAACGAGTGGAAGCCGATCGACACGACGGGGTCGATCGAAGGTGCCGGCACGCAGACCGACTTCCGCGCGCCGTACGATCTGACTCGGCTCCCGATCCTGTGTCCGCGGATCTACGACCCGACGACGCATGCATTGACGCCGATCGCGGGCTGTCCCGTGACGTTCGCGTATCCCGCCGATCGCACGGTGCTCGGCGCTTACGTCGACCCGCAGTGGCGGCCGAACGACAAGCTGATCTTCGACGCCGGCGCTCGCGTCCAGGTCGCCCCGGGCGCGCTCGGCTCGTTGAGCTATTCGCCGGACACGACGTTCGCCGGCACCGTCGTGTGGAACTTCATCCCGAACTGGCACTTGAAGCTCAACTTCGCGCAAGGCTTCCGGCCGCCGGTGTTCAACGACACCGTGTCGAATGGGTCTGCGGTGCAGATCGCCGGTAACCCGAACCTCAAGGTCGAGACCTCGAACGCCGAGCAAGCCGAGGTCAACGCTCGTATCTTCAAAGGCGATCGCCGCATTCGCGAGCTCACGTTCCGCGTCGACG
>CAZDGY010000249.1:0-8252 GCA_964504685.1 uncultured Kofleriaceae bacterium
ACCCGCGAGTACACCGGCATCTACGACAGCGTGCTCGCAACGCAGTGCCAAGCGCAGCCATGGTCCGATGGCAACTCGTACTGCACGCCGACGACGGTAAGCAACGTCGCGTATCTCGATGCGACGTGCACGATGCCGGTCGCGATGGTCCGCGTGATCAGCGGCAACTGCCAACCGCCGCCAGCGCGGTTCGCCGACGAGCGCAACTTCGCGTGCTCGGTCAGCACGATCCAGCGGTTGTTTAGCGTTGGCGACGCGCTGCCGGCGCAGCCGTTCTACGAGGTCAGCCAAGGCGCATGTACCGGGCCGTTCACGAACGTCAACTACGTGCTGCACACGCTATCGGGCGAGATCTTGCCGAGCGACGTCGTGCAACAGACGACGATGGCGTTGCCCGGTGCGAGGCTCGTCCAGCAAGTCCTTGCCGGCGCCGATGGCTCGGAGGTCCGCAGCACGGTTCACGACACGATGCTCGACGTCGACTGCACGCCGAATACGGCCGACGGCGTGTGTTCGCCCGCGAACGACGCCGGCGTGTTCGTCGACCCGAGCTGCACGATGTCGATGGCGGCTGGCCAAGTCGGCTGTCCGTCGCCGTTGTACGGCGTGCAGCCGAAGCACCCGAGCTGCACGATCGCCGACGACCACTACTACTCGGTCGCCGCCGCGTCGTTGAACGCCGACTTCTATCAACTGCAGTACACCGGTGTATGTACCTCGTTCGCGCGCACGGAAGGCTACAACTACTTCGCGCTCGGCGCCGAAGTGTCGACCGTCCCGGTGACGCGGCGGCTCGGGTCGGGCACCGGCCCGATCGTTCGCTCGTACTTCAACGACGGCACATCGGACGTCGGGCCGATCGCGTTGTTCGATACCGTTCACAACACCCTGTGCTCCACGGTTGGCGGTCAGTGCTTGCCGACCGGTAACGGTGTGCTCAGCGGCACGCAGTTCTACTCCGACGCGGCCTGCACGATGCCGACAGACTACGGGACGCTCGAAGTCGGGATCCCCGGCTGCGCGGTTCCGCCGACGCCCGAATACGCGGTCAAAGCGGACCAGCCGGCCGGAGCGTGCACCGCGACCTACTCGGTCGAGACCAGCGGTGCGACGACGTCGACGATCTACTCGATGGGCACGACGTGTGTCGCGTCGACGATCTCGAACGGCCTTTACGTCGCGATGACCGGTGAGGTTCCACTCTCGGAGTTCGCAACTGCGACAAGTGGGATAGATCCCTAGCTACCGTCATCGCGGTAAGGCGCATCGCAGAACCTACTCCGTGCCAGATGTGGCCTCGGCAAACTGTCCGGAATCCGTACAGAATCCGGCTATCGAATTCGGTTTGACTAGCAAGCTTCTCGCGATAGCGTCTTGATCGTCGTGTTGCCGATCATCCTGAAGCTGAAGCTAACGACGATGGCGATGGCGGGCATGTCCGCCTCCGCGATGCCGCTGCCGCTGCCGACCGACGCGCTGCTCCCGGTACTCGTCCATGAGTCGGGGCCGGTCGAGGTCAAGCTCTACGACGAGAACGACCACCAGCAGGGCACGATCGCGATCTGGCGCGATGGCTCGACCGACGCCGCCACCAAGGCCGAGGTCAAGCGCCTGTTCCGCTGCCGGCGGACGCACCTCGAGAAGCTGATCGCCCAGAAGACGCTCGCGATGATCGCCGACGTCTCCGATCACTATCCGGGCAAGACGGTCGAGTACGTCTCGGGCTACCGCGTGGGTCGCGGCGAGTCCGCGACGTCGCCGCACCGCGATGGCCGCGCGGTCGACTTCCGGATCCGCGGCGTCCAGCTGCGCGAAATTCGCGACTATCTGTGGCGGACGTATAGCGACGTCGGCGTCGGCTGGTACCCGCAGGAGCAGTTCGTCCATATCGATTCGCGGCCGGGCCTACACGACACGCCGTGGACGTTCCTCAACGGGCGCAACAACTACCACCCGTATTGGGCGGAGCTCGCGCGTCAACCTGCGGTCGCGACCGTCAGCCACGAACATCGCGCCGGCTCGTGACATAGTTCGCGCGTGATCGGGCGGTTCGCTCCGTCGACCACCGGGCAAGCACACCCGGGGACGCTGCTCTCCGGCCTGCTCGCGTGGCTCGATGCGCGTTCACGCGGCGGTCGCGTACTGCTGCGGCTCGAGGACCTCGACGTCACCCGGACGCGCGCGACCTGGGCCGACGAGATGCAAGGCGCGCTGACCTGGCTCGGCTTGACCTGGGACGCGGTGATCATCCAGAGCGGCTCGGCGGCCGCGCACGACGCCGCGCTCGACCGGCTCGCCGCGGCGGGCCGGCTCTATCCGTGCGAGTGCAGTCGCGCGAGCAGAGTAGGCGGTCGGCGCTCGCCCGACGGCGGCTGGGCCTACGACAACACCTGCCGCGGCCGATCGTTGCCCGCCGGTGGCTGGCGGGAGTCGAGCGAACCGTTGCGGGCGCAGCTCGACGACGATCGGATCGAGCTCGTCGACGATGGCGGGCGCGACCTCTCGCAAACGCCGGCACTCGAGATGGGCGATCCAATCGTGCGCCGGCGCGACGGCGCGATCGCGTATCAGCTCGCGGTCGTGGTCGATGACGCGGCGGTCGGGGTCACCGACATCGTGCGCGGCCATGACATCGCGCCGTCGACCGCAACCCAGATCATGTTGCAGCGCTTGCTCGGCCTTCCGACGCCGCGCTATCGCCATCACTTCCTGTTGCTCGAGCCCAGCCAAGACAAGCTCGCAAAGCTGCACGGCTCGATTCCGTTCCCCGCGTTGCGCGAGCGCTATCGCGGCGACGAGCTCTGCGGATTACTCGCTCGCGCCGCCGGGCTCGGCGACGGCACCGCAACGACGCCGAGCGCGCTGGTCTCGACGTTCGCGTGGTCGAACGTCACGCGTGATGACCGGGTCGCGACGTGGAACGGCGAGCTCGATTTGGGGACGCTGTCGCAATTGTCAACTTGACCGATCGCCACTCGCGCGGAAGCTCGGAACATTCCTACGAGAAATTGGGGACGCTGTCGCAATTGTCAACTTGCCAACCCGGCGGCACGGCGCTGGTCATGCCGCCGCGAAGGCCCACAGCGAGTTCTGGCGAAGCGACACCGTTTCAGTACGCCGCGGTGCGCAGCAAGTTGACAGAAGCGACACCGTCCCCAAACGAACCCAGCGATCACGCTGTGTTGAAGCCGTGCAACCAGACCGCAAGTTGACAATAGCGACAGCGTCCCCCTAGTGGATGTTGACGCCGACCTGCGCGAGTACCGCGCGGTCGCGTTCGCTGCCGACGAGCGTCGTGACGCCCTGCTCGAACCGGACGCCGAAGATCAGCGGCGAGTCTTCGGGCTCGATGTCGAGCCACGCGACGCCGTCGAGCCCGAACCGATTGACCGCCATCTCGGCGAGCGAGTCTTCGAGGCGGATCTCGCCGCGCGCCCCGAGCCCGACGCGAAAATCGATCGACCCGGCGGTGCCGAGCGTGATCGCCGGTCCGAACGTCAGGCCGAGCGCGTCGGCTTGCCCCGCGGAGCCGCCGCGTTGACTCCAATCGCCGCGCAGCTCGACGATCACATTGCCGGCGAGCAGCCGGGCGTCGGTGCGATCGCGCACGACGACGCCGATCTCGACACCGGCGCGCGCATCGGCGCCGGTCTGCTGGAACATGCCGCCGGCGACTCGCAAGCCGCCGCTGAGTCGCCACGCCGGCGAGCCGAGCGAGTGATGCGCCACCGAAACCGCCATCGGATCGGCGATCTCGTCGCCGCTCGGCGCGTCGGGGATGCCGAGAAGCCTGTTCGAAATCAGCGACGGATGCTTGATGTCAGGCGGCGGCCCGGCGTCGGTGTTGCCGGCGTTCTCTTCGGTGAAGTCTTGGTGGCCGGCTTGGGGCGGCGGAGCCGGCTTCGGCGGCTCCGGCATGATCTGCACCGAGCGCGTGCGCGCGCGAGTCGTCACGATGATCTCGACTTCGCCCGAGCGCAGGTGATACGTGCCGGCGCGTAGCCAGACCGTCGCCGAGCCCGGCAGCGTCACGCCGGGCAGCTCTTCGATCTCGATCGTAGCGTCCGCGCTCGATGATACGATCGACAGCTCGGATAGCTCGCTCGCGCGGAGCGTGTGCTCGATCTTCGAGGTCACCGCCGAGTCGTCGCAGCTCGTGAGCTCGACCGATGCGCGCGTCAGCTCGTGTACGCCGGCCGCATGAACCGCCCCGTCGCACGACGCCGCGGCGATTCGCGCCGAACCGGCGATCGCGACCGCAATCAATGCGCCGAGCTGCACCTGCTCAAGATGACACGGCGCGCGTAGGATGGTTGCGTGGATCCCCGGCGCGGCGAAGTCCTGCGCATCTTCGAGCGGTATCTCGTCGAGATCGTCGAGGCCTACGAGCTGTGCCCGTGGGCGCGGTCGGCCCGGGTCGGCGGCGAGCTCGCGGTCGAGGTCGTCTGGGGGAAGCCGAGCGACGACACGTGGGTCAGCGCGGCCAAGTCCGTGCTCGCCGCCCCGAAAACTCGAGTCGCGATGGTGATCGCGCCCGAGCTCGACGCCGCGCCTTCCGAGCTACGAGCGCTGCGCGATCGCGTTGCCGCGCGGCTACCCGCTGCCGGCGTTGCCGAGTTTCATCCAGCCGGTGTGCTCGACTCCGCGACGCCGGCGCGCCTCGTGCCGTTCCTGCGCCGCTCTCCCGATCCGTTGCTCCAGCTCGTGCCGTTCGCGGTGCTCGACGCCGTGCGCGCGCCGCAGCTCGTCGCCGATCGCGCGCAGCAAGCGCAGATCCTCGTCGGAGGCGGCGAGCCGCCGAAGCCAGCGGTCGCCGATCGCATCGCCGCGGCGAACCACGCGCGCGTCGCGCCATCGCTGCCCGAGCTCACCGCGCGGCTCGACGCGATCGCAGCGGATCGCGACACGAGCTACGCCCGGGTCGGCGTCAGTACTCGCCTTCGACGTCGATGATGATCTCGCCGGCGGTGATCATCGCGCCCTCGGCGATCGACACGGTGGACGTCGGCACCGTGATGCTGCACGCGGTCGACGACAAGTAGCCGGGGTGATGCTCGCCCGCGTTCGTCGCGCCGATGTACATGTAGCCGGTCGAGTCTTGATCCGGCAGCGACACCTGGACGACGAACATCGCGCCGGCCGGGACGGTCGCGGCGATCGGCACGATCACGTTCTCGCCGGTCTGGCCCGACGTCGGCGGCACCGGCGCGGTCGCCATCGCGAGCGGCGAGATCAGCGCGGCGTTGAGCGTCGTCGCGTCGATCGTGCCGGTGTACGTGCCGAGCTTGATCGTCGCGGTCGGCGTGCCGGTCGACTCCTGAACCGAGAAGGTCACGCCGGTGATGTTGAACGCGTCGGTCACCGAGAAGTCCGACGGCCGATACACGCGATACCAGATGTTGTCGCGCGTGTTGCCGGTGCCGGTGTCCGAGCAGGTCAGCGAGATGCCGTAGGTCATCGTCGAGTCGACCGACTCCACCATGTCGATCAGCTTGGCGGCGTCGGGGCCTTGCGGCGTGTCGATCGGCGGCGGCGGCGTATCGAACACGATCCGCGCGTCGCTACCGCCGTGGTTGTTGTTCGTATCGGGCGGCGCGTTGCCGATCGAAGCTTGCGCACAGCCTCCAACCAGGCCAACGCCGGCGCACAGCAGTGCCCGCCTCATGACTAAAATGGTAGCCCCAGCGCGGCGACGGGCACAACACTGAACGGGCGGGACGGCGGCCTGCGTCACGCTCGGAGCGTCAGGTCGTACCGGCGACCCAAAGGATCTCGTCGGCTTCGCCCGCGCCGCTGTCCATCGACTCCTGGGTCATGCTGGTCGGCTGGGCGATCGAGCAGTCGGCCGAGCTGACGTAGCCCGGGCTGCTCTCGCCCTCGGTGTTGGCGCCGATATAGAACTCGTAGTTGTTGGTGTCGTTGCCCGCGGTCGCTTGATCGATCTCGACCGCGACGTTGCCGCCAGCCGGAATGTCCGCGGTCAGCGGTACGTCTTCGCTGGTGTCGCCGTCGTTGACCGTGATCATCATCGAGTTGAGCGACGCGATGTCGGCCTTGACCAACGTCGAGCCGCCGAGCGTGCCGCTATACGTGCCGACGCTGACCTTGAGCGGCACGCTGCCGGCCGACGCCGACACGACGAAGTTGATATCGGTGACGTGGAACGCGCCGGAGATGCCGTAGTCGGCGAGCGCGAACACGCGGTAGTAGCTGTTGCGCAGCGTGTAGGTCGAGACGCCGTCGTTCGGGCCGCACGCGATGCCGACTTGCTCGTCGGTCATGCTCGTGGTCTCGACCAGCATCTTCTCGCCGGGAGCTTGCGGCGCGTCGATCAACATGCCGTCACCGCCGCCGCCACCGCCACCGCCGCCACTATCGAACAGGTGGATGCCGCTGTCCGGTCGGCCACTGAGGCCCGGTTTCTCGGCGACGGCGCAGCCGACGAGCGCGACCGCAACGACGAGCGCGCCGACGAACGGACGGTACATCCCCATCACCCGACTCTGCCCCAAACTCCGTCGGTGTGAAACGGGATCCTTCGCACGTTCACGCGAGGAAACAGGCTACTGACACGTCTCAGATCGGATAGCCCGTGTCAGACAGCGAGCCGGATCGCATCGACCCGGGTGTCGAACATCGGACGGGCCGCGAGCCGCGCGTTGGCGGCGAGCAGGTCCTCGATCGTGTCGATCTCGGTCGCGTACATCGAGCCGATGTCCACGCCGTACAGCGTCGCGCCCTCGTCGAGGGCCTGCTGGAACGCCGCTTCGTAGTACTCGTTGACCAAGCCCTGGTTGCGGACGCGCTCGTGCAGCACGCTGAACAACCGCTTACTCGACGCCGCCGAGAACAGCTCGATGCCGACCGACTCGCCCATCGCAGAGCGCACCGGCACGTGCTTGCCGATCGCGAGCACGCGATCCTGCTTGTCGGCGGTGACCTTGACCTCTTCGAGCCCGATCTCCCCGACCGAGCGGACCGCGAGGCAGTCGGGGCCGCGCTCGACCAGCTCTTCGACGACATCGATGTCGAACACGACGTCGCCGTCGAGCAGGATGAAGCCTTCGTTCTCGACGTGCGGGCGGCACAGCAGCAGCGAGGCCGCGTTGTTGGTCGTGCGAAAGTCTTTGTTGATCACGAACGTGACGTCGAGGCCGGGGAACCACGAGTCGACCGCGTCGCGGACCATGTGCTCGAGGTAGCCGGTGCCGATGACGAATTGATCGAACCCGCAACGCAGCAGGCTCGTAATCGTCCTGCGCAGGATCGGCACACCGCCGACGGGCAACAGGGTCTTCGGCGTATCGTCGGAGTGGGGGCGGAGCCGGGTCGCACAACCCGCAGCGAGGATGACAGCCTTCATGGGAGCTGTCCGCGTGATGCAAATCATGTGCGAGTGTTGATTTCAGACACTTACCACTCTTACCTGTTTACTTTTAAACAGGTCGGGCACGGGAGCGCCGCCGATCCGACGAATTCCTGTCACCTCAGGTTCATCGACTACCGCCCGGCCCCCGTGCGCCATTTGCGGCCCCGAGCGCCTTTGGTCTGGTAGAAGCATTCGCGTTGTCTCCTACCTCCGCTCCGCCGTCGGCGGTGCTACGCGCCGGGCGTTCGCCCGACTTGTCCGTGCTCGACGCCGTGGTGCTCGCCACCGATCCGCTTTCGCAGGTGCGGATCGCGGGACTTGCTGCGCGCGAGCGAGCCGTGCGGGTCGCTCGTCGCGTCGGTGCACGGCGCGTGCTCGTGATCGATGGCGATCGCGCGCGCGGCGAGCTCGCGCGCTGGCACGAAGCGGGAAACGCGTTGCTCGTGATTCGCGCCGATCAGCTCGTTCACACGCCGCTCGTGCAGCCGCTGGTCGATCACACCGCACCGCCATGCGGCGGTGCTGCCGGTCCCGGGCAAGCCGGAACCGTCGAGCAAACGGCCACCGCGATCGCGGTCGGCCCCGACGGCGAGTATGCCGGTGCACTGCTCGCGACCGGTGGCGATGTCGCTGGCGTGATCGCCGCGATCAGCGCAGGCACGAGCGATAGCGCGTATGTCGCGACGCTCGCGGCGCCGACTCGCGTACCGCATGGCGCGATCGCACGCGCACCGATCGCGACCGCCGACGACCGCCGCGCCGCCCATCGCCTGCTGTATCGCATCCTGGTCAAGCCGCAGGACAACGCGATCACGCGCTACCTCTACCGGCCGGTGTCGTTTCCGCTTACCCGGCTGCTCGTGTGGACGCCGATCACGCCGAA
>CAZDGY010000250.1:0-8217 GCA_964504685.1 uncultured Kofleriaceae bacterium
CCCCGCACCGCAACTGGGGCGGGATCATCGCGCTGCTGATCGTCGACCTCGCGCTCGCGACCGCGGGTGGTGTGCTGCTCGCGCGCGGGCTCGACGACTCCACTGAAACCGCGCCACTCCCGAGCGTCACGCCGTTGCCGCCCAAACCAGCGGTCGAGCCACTGCCGCCGCCGCTGCCGACGACGACCAAAACGGCCGCGGCCGACCCACCGACCGCCGCGACGACCCCGGAGCCGGTCGCGAAAGCCGTCGAGTCCGTCGCGAAAGCTCCCGAGGCCGCCGCGAAAGCTCCCGAGCCCGCGGTGAAAGCACCGACGCCGCCCGGCGAAGCGAAGCAGTCCGCCGTCGCGCCGGCAACGACCGCGGCTCGCGCTGCGCCGAAGCAGAGCGCCGAGCCGGTCGATCCGTATGCTGCCGACGCGGGGCTCGCCGCCGACGTCGATCGCCAGGCCGCGCGCTCGAAGACCGCGTTCGCGCGCTGTCATCACAACGCCGGCGTCGTCGACGGCACGGTGCGGATCGCATTTTCGATCAAGCCCGACGGCACGGTCGCCCGTGCAACGGCGGCTGAAAACACGACCGGGTCGAGCGAGCTCGCCGCGTGCCTCGCGAACGAAGTCGGAGGCTGGGTGTTCTCGCCTCATTCCGGCGCCGCGGTCGATTTCGTGCGAGCGTTCACCTACCGCTAAGCCATGACGACCGAAACCAGCATCAGTGGATTTCGAACCCAGTCCTCGGGAGCGCACAGCTCGCTGATCGGCGTCGAGGTGCTCGTGCTCGACGGCGATGAACGCGTCCATTCCGGTATCGAGCAGCTGTTATCCGAAGCGAGCTTGCACGTCACCTGCGTGACCGACGCCGAGCGCGCGCTGCACCTCGTCGATCGCCAATTCTTCTCGGTCGCACTCGTCGACATCGACACGCCGTCGCCGCGCGCGGGAATCGAGACGATCAGCGCGATCAAGCGCGCGTCGCCGACCTCGATGGTCGTCGCGATGACGCCGCGGCGCTCGTGGGAAGACGCGGTCGATGCGGTGCGCGCGGGCGCGATCGATCTGATCCTCAAGTCGCCAGACTCGGTCGCGTATCTGAAGGACCGCGTGCTCGAAGCGGCAGGGCGCTCGGTCGGCAAGCGCGAAGTCGACACCGTGCTCGACGACATCCGCGGCGTGCACGACGAGTTTCTCAAGCACTTCATGGAGGCCGAACGCCGCGCCGTCGACCTCGCCGATCAACTCGCCGGCCGCGACGTGACCCGCACCGTGCAGATGGACGACGTCCGCGTGCTCGTGGTCGACGAGGTCGACGAGCTCGTCGAAGCGATCGGTAAACCGAAAGGGTTCGAGTTCATCCACGCGACGTCCGGCGGTGAAGGTCTCGATCGCATCGGCGGCAGCCAGTTCCACTATGCGATGGTCGCCGAGGACGTCACAGACCTACCGGCGCAGACGATCGCGCGCACGATCCGCAATCAGTACCCCGATACCGTCGTGCTGACGTTCCTCGGCCCCTCCGACAACGGCCACGTCGAGCTCGTCGAGACCCACGGCCAACGCACGATCATCAAGCCGTTCCGCGACGCGAACCAGCTGGTCGGTCAGCTCGATGCACTCGCCGAAGCGTGGCGCGCCAAGGCGCGAGAACGGCGCTACGCCCAGTCGTTTCGCGAGCGCCACTACGACTTCTTGCGCCGCTACGTCGAGCTCAAGACGAAGATCGAGCGCGCGATGCACGAGGGCCCCGGCTAGGGACGGAGTAACCTTTGAGACCTTCCGAACCGTAGCCAGCGGCCGGACGTGAGGTGTCAAAAGTTACTCCGTCCCCAGGTAAGTGCGGGACATCGCGGCCATGTTCCAGTCGGGATCGGACCCGCCAGGTATAGTTCGGCGGCATGGTCGCGCCGCGCACGGTCGTCATCGTCAACCCGCAGTCGCAGGGCGGCAAGCTCGGCCGGCGCTGGACCGAGATCTCCGATGTGCTCGCGCGCGCTTTTCCGTTCGACGAAGCGATGACGACGCGAGCCGGACACGCCACCGAGCTCGCGAGTCAGGCGCTGCGCTCCGGCGCCGAGCGGATCGTCGCGATCGGCGGCGACGGCACGGTCAACGAGGTGGTCAACGGATTCTTCGATGCGGGTGAGCCGATCGCGCCCGATGCTGCGTTCGGACTGATCCCGTTCGGCACCGGCGGAGACTTTCGGCGCTCGCTGCAGCTGCCGACCGAGCTCGCGGATGCGGCTGCCGTGATCGCGGCGGACCATCGTCGCCGGATCGATATCGGCAAGCTCGCGTACACGCAACGCGACGGCTCGCCCGCGCTGCGCATGTTCGCGAACATCGCGTCGTTCGGCGTGTCGGGTGTCGTCGATCGGCTCGTCAACGAGTCGGGGAAGCGGCTAGGCCGGCTATCGTTCGCCCTCGCGACCGCGCGAGCGACGTGGGCGTACAAGAACCAGCGCGTTCAGCTCGTACTCGACGGTAAGGAGCGGATCGAAGTCACGATCAATACGGTCGCGGTCGCGAACGGCCGGTTCTTTGGTGGCGCGATGATGGTGGCGCCGAACGCGGAGCTCGACGACGGCGTGTTCGATGTCATCGCGCTCGGCGACTTCACGTTCGGCGATCTCGTGAAGAGCGGACGCCGACTCTACAAGGGCACGCACCTCGCGATGGACAAGGTGTCGGCGCGACGCGCGCGAGTCGTCGACGCCGAGCCGGTCGACCCGGGCGCGACGGTCGAGCTCGATGTCGATGGCGAGTGTCTCGGCCGCTTGCCGGCGCGGTTCGAGCTGCTGCCGAGCGCGCTGTCGATCGTCGCACCGCGGAGTCCGTAGTTGCCGTTGCACGTGGTCCACGCGGACCGCACCGAGGCGTTGCTCGCTGCGTTGCTCGAGGCGCTGCCGCCCGCGAATCCGTTCGCGCCGTCGACGATCGTCGTCGGCAGCCACCTGGTGTCGCGCTGGCTGATGCGCGAGATCGCGCAAGCGCGCGGCATCGCGAGCGGCTTGGAGCTCGTGACGTTCGACCGATTCATCGAGACGACGTGGGGCGGCGACGCGCTTCCCTCGATCGACCGTCGCCAGCTCGCGGCGGTGATCGCATCCGTGCTCGCCGATGACCGAGCGATGCGCGAACTACCGGCGGTCGCGTCGTATCTCGCAGCGGCCCCCGCGCCGGGCGATCGCGCGGGCCCGCGACGAGTTCAGCTCGCCGATCGACTCGCGGAGGTGCTGTGGCACTACGCGTCGACCCGATCGGATTGGCTGGCCGGGTTCGTCGCCGGTCGCGTGCCGAGCGAGCTCGCCGCCGACCCGACCGCGAGCTGGCAAGTCGCGTTAGCTGCGAACGTGTTCGCTCGACTCGACGGTGCGGTCCCGGTGCCGATGCTTCCTGCGAAGCGGCGCGAGGCTCGACTCGCCCCGGCGCGCTCGACCGTGCCCGTGTCGGTGTTCGGCTTGTCGTTCCTCGTGCGCTCGCAACTCGAGGCGCTCACCGATCTCGCAGCGACCAGCGACGTCACGATCTACATGCTCGATCCTTGTGCGGAGCTGTGGGACGACGTCGCCGGCCGAGGCGCGGTCGCGAACGCGACGGCCAGTGGCGATCCGTTGCCACTCGCGCTGTGGGGCCGCGCCGCCCGCGAGACGATCGGTGCGCTCGTCGAACGCAGCGACGGCGACCTCGACGGCCGATTCTCGACCGCAACGGGCACGACCGCGCTTGCCCGCCTGCTCGCCGACGCCCGCGAACGCAAAGTGTTCGCGAGCGGCGAGTTGGCCAGCGCTCCTGGCGTGACCGTGCTCGCGTGTCCGAGTCCGCGGCGCGAGCTCGAGCTCGTCGCGGCGGAGATCCGGACCCGACTCGACGCCGACCCCCAGCTCGCTGCAAACGACGTTGCGGTCTGGATCGCCTCGAATCCCGAGCGCTACCTCGCCCAAGCCCCCGCTGCGTTCGAAGCGGTCGGCGTGCCTTGCCACCTGATCGATGCGCCGATCGACGATCGCGGCCGGATCGGCGAAGCCGTGCTCGCGCTGCTCGAGCTGCCGACCTCGGCGATGACGCGTCGAGATCTGTTGCGTGTGATGACTCACCCGGCCGTGCTTGCGGCGTTTCCGCACGTCGAGCCCGACGATTGGCTGCTGTGGACCGATCGGCTCGGCGTCGCGCACGGCGCGGATCGCGAGTCGCGTCGCGGGACGTACCTCGAGGAACACGACCGGTTCTTTCACTGGGACCAAGCGGTGCGGCGGTTGGCGCTCGGCGCGTTCATGGTCGGTGAGCGCGGAGAACGCGGGCCGGCGCGGATCGCTCAGCTCGAGGTCGCGCCCGAGGAAGTCCCGCCTGATCAGCAGGCGAGTGCGGCGAGCTACGCGTTGCTCGTGCGATCGCTTTGTGCGGATGCGGCGTGGCTCGCGACGTTCGAAGCACCGCTCACGCGTTGGGCCGACGTGCTCGTCGCCCTCGTCGGCAGCTACCTCGCGACGCGTGACGACGACGCCAAGCGCGACCTCGAGCGGGTGCGCGCGATGCTCGCCGGGCTCGCACGGCTCGACCTCGACGGCCGCCGCGTCGGTTTTCGCGAAGCGCGCGAGCATGCAACCCGTCAGCTGACGTCGGCGCGCGCCGGTCGCGGCGAACCGCTCGCCCACGGCGTGATGCTCGCACCGCTCGCGGCGATGCGAGCGATTCCATCGCGGGTCGCGTTCGTGGTCGGCCTCGACGAGGGCGCGTTCCCAGCCGGCGAGCAGCCGAGCCCGCTCGACGTCCGCACGCCGCGCGTTGGAGACATCTCGCCGCGCGACCGCGACCGCCACGCGTTTCTCGAAGTGCTGCTCGGCGCGCGCGACGCGTTGTTCCTGTCGTATACCGCGGTCGAGGCCAAGAGCGGGCAGACGCTCGGGCCGTCGTCGGTCGTGCTCGAGCTCGCCGATGCGCTCGCGCCCTATCTCGCTGCGACTTCGAGCCGCGATGCGCTCGAACGAATCTCGCGCCACGAGCCACTGCAGCGGTTTCATGGCACGGCTACCTTGCCACCCGTGATCGCGCGCGAGCGGTGGGCCGCCGACGTGCGCGATCGGATCCGCGACCATCTGCGCAGCAACGACCAGCCAGTCCCCGACGAAGACGACATGTTCAGCCTGCTCGCGCACCCCGCGCTCGGCGAGCTCCGCGCCGCTCTCGCGATCAGCGATGCGCCGGCCGCGACCGCCCCTACGGCCGGAGTGCGCACGCTCTCGGTGTCGCAGTTGCGCGCGTTCTTCGAGTCGCCGGTGCAAGCATGGGCTCGCTCGCAACTGGGACTCGATGACCTTCCCGACGACGAGACGCTGACGCGCAGCGACGAGCCGTTCGACCTCGCGGCGAACGTGCGCGCGACGGTGCTGCGCGAAGCGCTCGAGGCTTCGTTGCGCACGCCGGGCCGCGAGCCGACCGCGTGCTACGACGCGATCGTTCACGCGTGGACGCTGCGCGGCCAGTTTCCGGTCGGCGTGTTTGGCAGCGCGCAACGTGCGGTCGATCTCGAGCTGTTGCACAGCTGGCGTGAAGACCTTGCATCGGTCGGCGCCGTGACGCGCTACGCGTTCGGCCGTGCGCGCTCGCGCGATTCGATCTTGCGGCCCGCCGTGCAGATCGAGCTGTCCGGCGGCCGGACGGTGCGGATCGTCGGCGAGACCGAGCTCCTCGAGATCACGCCGAGCGGCCATCGCTCGCTGATCGCGCTGCTCGGCAAGACCGAGGCCCGCTCGAAGTACCACCTGCGCGGCGCGCTCGATCACGTGTTGCTCGCCGCGGCAGGTCTCGCACCCGCCGGCCACGCGCATGTCTTGGTCGCAGGCGAAGGCAAAGCTCGAGAGGGCGAGCACGCACCGTGGACCGAAACCGACGCGCGCGCTTATCTCGCCGCGATCGCGACCGAGCTGTTCGACGACTCGCACGGTTACCTCCTGCCCTACGAGACGCTCGCGCGGCTCGCGAGTGGCAAGGACGCGGCGATCAAGATCGAACGCGCGCACGGGTTCGGCCCGATCGAGAGTGCATACGGGCTCGATCTTCCGGGCGAGGCGCTCGCGATCGCGCAACGCCGGCTCGGGCCGCTCAGCTCGCGGTTCCCGGCGATGGTCGAGACCACGCGGGAGAAGAAGTCGTGACCGTGCGCGTCGCGCGGCCCGCGATGTTGCCGGAACCGGCGGCGCGGTTCGTCGTGGTCGAAGCGTCGGCCGGTACCGGCAAGACGTTCTTTCTCGAACATCGCGTCGTCGATCTCATTCTCGGCGGTGGCGCAGAGCTCGGTCAGATCTTGCTCGTGACGTTCACCGACAAAGCGGTCGCCGAGCTCAAGCTCCGCGTTCGCGACCTGCTGGATCGGCTGTCGCGCGCGACCGGTTCGACCGACGACACGAGCGCCTGGACGATCGACGACGCGGCACGCGCTCGGCTGCGCGCTGCGGTCACCGCGTTCGATCACGCGCCGATCTTCACGATCCACGGCTTCTGCCATCGCGTGCTCGTCGAAGATGCGTTCGCAGCGCGCCGTCTGTTCGAGCAAGTCCAAGTCGCCGATGAAGTCGCGTTCGACACCGCGTTCGATGCGCTGCTGCGCGAGCGGTTCGCGCGCGTCTCACCCGAGCGCGAGCTGATCCAGGCGTACCGCCGCGGCAACAAGACGATCAAGGACCTCCGCGACCTCCTGCTCGCGTGCGTCCGCACCCATGGCGAGCTGCGCCGCGCATTCGATCCCGAGGAGCCGGCGCGCGTGCTCGCGACCATCCGCGCTACGTTCAGCGAAGCGACGCGCAAAGATCTGCGAGCGAAGCTGATCAAGCACACCTCGCTCCCGCAGCACCTCGACAGCATCGACCGCGCGCTCGCCCATGCTTCGGGCGACATCGGTGATGACCTGTTCGCGTTGCAGGCACTCGCCGACCCGTTTAGCTGGCTCGCGAAGGCGCGAGACCGGTTGCCGCCGATCGTGAGCGAAGCACTCGACGCCGCGGCCGGCGCGATGCAGATCCGGGAAGTCGTCGCTGCCGCGATGTTACCGCCGATCGTCGATCGCATCGCGCGCGACAAAGCCGAACGCGGCCAGTTCGATTACGACGACATGCTCTCACTCGTCAAAGAAACCCTCGCCGGAGACCGCGGCCCTGCGCTCGCGGCGCGACTGCGCGCGCGGATGCCGTGGGTGATGATCGACGAGTTTCAGGATACCGACCCGACGCAATGGGAGATCTTTCGCCGGGTGTGGATGGACGACGCGGCGCGCGGGCTGACGATCGTCGGCGATCCGAAACAGGCGATCTATAGCTTCCGCGGTGCCGACGTCGCGACGTACCTCGACGCGCGCGAACAACTGCTCGCCGCGGGCGCACAACGCGTCTCGCTCGCGGTCAATCGTCGATCGACCGCTCCCTTGGTCGCTGCGATCAATCACGTGCTCGTCGGCAACCTCGGGATGCCGCTGCTCGATGGCGAGATCGAGTACGACGAGCCGGTCGAAGCGAGCGGCGATGTCATCGCCGACGATCCGCATCCGCCGGTCACCGTGCTCGCGCTCGCTCCGATGAAGGCCGAGCAGGCCCGCGACGCGCTAGCCGCTGCGATCGGCGACGAAATCGAAGCACTGCGCGCGCATCCGCCGACCTGGTCGAGCCGCGGGCGCTCGCCGGCGTTCGCGCTCGGTCAGGTGATGGTGCTGACTCGATCGAACAAGGAGGCGACGCAGATCACGAAGGCGTTACGCGCTCGCGGCTTGCCGTGCGCGATCGTCGAAAGCGAGCGGCTGTTCCAGACGCGTGAGACCGAAGAGCTCGCTGCGGTGCTCGCCGCGATCGCCGCGCCCCGCGATCGATCGGCACGCCTGCGGGCGCTGCGCACGCGGTTCTTCGACGTGCCGTGGACCGAGATCGCGCGCACGGTCGACGCGCCGGATCATCACCCGGCGATCGCCCGACTACACGAGTGGTCACAGCTCGCCTCGCGTCGCGCGTATGAGGCGCTGTTCCGCCGGCTCGTCGAAGACAGCCGGTTCGTGGAGC
Organism: uncultured Kofleriaceae bacterium; assembly: GCA_964504685.1. GTDB lineage: Bacteria > Myxococcota_A > Polyangia > Haliangiales > Haliangiaceae > JABFXX01. Next base: position 8,036 of record CAZDGY010000250.1, read on the forward strand.
GCGCGCTCGTGCTCGGCGGTGGCGAACGCGCGGTCACGAATACGTGGCACGTGCTCGAGCTGCTGCTCGAAGAGGTCGCGCGCTCGCGGTGCGACCTACACGAGCTCGTCACCCGCTTGCGGATGTGGATCGCCGACGGCGAGGATCAGCCAGACGATCGCGACGTGCAACGCGCCGACACC
>CAZDGY010000251.1:0-8216 GCA_964504685.1 uncultured Kofleriaceae bacterium
TTTCCACGGCGCGGTCTGGATCGACGCCGACAAAGCGACGTGGAACTACCGCTGGGGCGGCGCGCAATGCAAAGGCCGCGAGGTCTCCGACAACAGCGTGCAGCTACTGTTCGCCGCGTTTCGCGCCGGCGATCCGGTGAGCTTCGAGTACGTGGTGACCGACTACAAGGGCAAGCAGTACCGCTGCCTGACCGGCTTTACGGTCTCGAAGGCTTAGGTCTTCGGGCCGGGCTTGATCTGGTCGGGGCCGATCAGATCGTGTGCCGCCTTCGCGCACTTGCCGATCAGATCGTTGTCGACGTTGCTCGGGCCACCGCGCGCTTGCAGGATGCACTTGGTGTCGTCGTCGAACAACTTGAAGTTCTTGACGTCGTCGACGCCGGTCGCGACGATCTGAATGCACGCCGGGAAGCCCATCGACTCGTCGAGATGCAGCGTCTTGTCGGCTTTGCACTTCTCGCGGAACTTGTCGGGGTCTTCGAGCGTCCAGCAGAACGCCGAGATCCGGCAGATCTCGTCGCCGTTCATCACGCCGAGCCGGCCGACCGTCTTCAACTGAGACTTCTGCTCCGCTTCGGTCGGGCGCTTGCCGCCGCGCATGATCGAGCACGAGCCGGCCGCGTCGGGCTCGGCCTTCGAATCGACGATCGTGACCGCGTCTTTTTCGCCGAGCGCTTGTTGCACCAGCGCCGGGTCGAGCAGGGTCGTACACGGCACGTGACCGTGACCCGGCACCGGCGGCGACACGGCCTTCGCAGCGGTCGGGTCGGACGTTGCCGCCTTCTGATCCTTTTCGGCCAGCTTCCGAGATTCCTCGATCGCGGCTTGGTCGTTGCCGCACGCGCCGAGGGCGATCGTGACGGCGAGGCTCATCATGAAAATACGCGAGCGCATCACGGCGCGAACGCTAACACGACTCGGCGGTCCGTCACCGCGTATACTGCGGCCACTCCAACACCGACCCCTTAGCTCAGTTGGATTAGAGCAAAGCTCTTCTAAAGCTTAGGCCGCTGGTTCGAACCCAGCAGGGGTCGCTAGTGTCTATACTGCCGCATGCGCAGCACGTGGTTAGCTTGCTTATTGGTCACGCTCACGGCGTGTCCGAGTATCAAGACCGATCCAGGCGAGGGCTCGAACCTGCCGACGCTCGACGGACCGACCGTCGAGTTCGATCCCGCGAACTCGGTCATCCCGTTCCCCAACAACCTCGTCCTCGATCCGGCGACGCACAAGGTCGCGTTGCCGATGCAGGCGTGCGAGACGCCGGTCCAGACCGCGCTGCGGATGGGCACGCTCAACCAGCTCGACGGGTTTGGCACGTTCGAGGCCGGACTCCAAGTCACGTTCGCGAACGTCGCCGGCGCGAACGCCGAGCCCGACATGGCCACGTTCGCGAACCACATCGCGTTCTACAAGGTCGCGACCGGCGCGACCGCCGAGAACCCGGTCGGCGCGACGCAGGTGCCGTTCGTCGCGCAGAAAGCGACGACGTTACGGTTCTCCGCAGCCGACTGCACGACGCCCGCGACGATCGACGCGGTCAACATCATCCCGATGGTGCCGCTCGACGAGCAGAGCACGTACGTCGTCGCGCTGCTCGACGGCGTCGCGACGACCGACGCGGTGCCTTACTTGCCGTCGTCGACGTGGGCGTTGATCCGCCAGTCGGTCGATCCGGTGACCGTCCAAGACGGGACGGTGATCGCCGAGCAGACGCCACTCGATCCGAGCGATCCGGCTCAGCTCGCCCAGCTGATCGCGCTCGATGGCGTATGGCAGCTGCACGCACCGGCGCTGCAGTTCCTCGATCAGACCGGCGTCGTCACCGATCGCACGCAGCTGCTCGTCGCCGCGACGTTCACGACTCAGACTACGACCGACCCGCTCGATCCGGGGGTCGCGGGCAGCCTCGCCGCCGCCACGTCGTCGGTTCCGTTGTTGTTCCCGCAGTCGGTCACCGGCCCCGCGACCGCTCCGCAGTTCATTCAAGCGGTGCTCGGCCAGCTCGGCGTCGCCGATCCCGCGGCGTTCTGCGCGCAGATCGGCTGCGCGAACGTCGGCCAGGTCATGGGCGCCGGCATCACGTCGACGAACTACCAGGTGCTGGGCGCAAATCCGTTGACCGGCGCTGCGGACGTGCCCGGTCAGTGGAGCGACCCGGTCAAGCCATCGACCCAGGGCGCGAGCATCTTGCAGACGCTGATCTTCGTGCCGAAGGGCACCGCGCCCGCCGGCGGCTGGCCGACCGTGGTGTTCGGGCACGGCCTCGGGTCGCAGAAAGAGAGCTTGTTCGTGTTCGCGCCGCAGCTCGCGACCGCAGGGTTCGCGTCGGTCGCGATCGACTTTGTCGACTCTGGTAGTCGCGCCGTGCGGATCACGACCGACCCGACGATCGGCTGCGCCGCTACGTGTGCGATCGCCGGCACGAGCTGCACCAGCGATGCGGATTGCACGACGGCCAACGATCAGTGCACGCCGACCTACGCCGAGGCGATCCAGTGCTTCCAGCCGTTCCTGTCGACCGACCTCGGCGCCACGCGCGACACGATTCGCCAGACCGTGCTCGATCTCCAGCGCGTCGCGAAATCGATCAGCTCGTGCGGCGCGACCGGTTGCAACGGCACCGACGGCAGCTCGCTCCAGGTCGACCCGACGCACATCGTCTACGCCGGCATCTCGCTCGGCGGCATCATCGGCTCGACGACAAACTCGGTCGATCCGATCTTCCAGTCGGCGGTGCTCAACGTCTCCGGCATGGGCCTGCTCGACATTCTCGAGAACACCCAGACCGAAGAGATCAGCTGCTCGCTCGTCGACGCGCTGATCGATGCCGGCATCTTGGTCGGCGCCAAGTTCGATCCGGTGGCCGGCACGGGCCTGTGCACTTCGATGGCGTGGGAACAGCAACCCGGCTATCAGCAGTTCCGCTCGATCGCGCGCTGGGTGCTCGATCCCGCCGATGGCGCGAACTACGCGTCGAAGCTCGCGCTCAAGCGGTTCTTGCTGATGGAAGTGGTCGGCGACAAGGTCGTGCCCAACATCGCGACCGACGACGAAGGTGCGCTGACCGGGCTGACCCCAGGAGTCGCCGATGCATGTGCGCCCGCGCCGTGTGCGCCGTCGCTCGCGATCACGACCGATGTGCAGTCGACGAAGTGGGTGCGCTATCCGACGCTGCCCCCCGATGCGGGGACAGGCTTTCCGGGCAATACGTTCGTGCACGCGTCGCTGCTCCAACCCGCGAACACCAACGCCGACGGCTTGCTCGGCACCGTGCGCGTCCAGACCGACGCGATCACCTTCCTCGTCGCCAACCACTGAGCTAGGACGACCATGCGCAAGCTAACTCTCCTCACGTCGTTCACGCTCTGTGGTCTCGCCGCGACCGCGGTTGCCAACGGGTTCAACGTCAACGAGTTCGACGGCAAGGCGACTGGTCGCGGTGACGCCGAAGCGGCGACCGATACCGATGCCTCCTCGATCTACTTCAATGTCGGCGGGCTCCCGGTCGCTTCCGGCACGCAGGTGATGATCGGCGGCTCGCTGATCGCGCCGAGCGCGTCGTTCACCGATGCGACGACCGGCACGAAGACCGACTCGACGACGAGCCCGCAGGTCATCCCCGGCGTGTTCATCAGCTCGAAGTTGAACAAGCTCGTCGCGGTCGGCGTCGGGTTCTACACGCCGTTCGGGCTCGCGCTGTCATGGCCGGCCGGCGCCCAAACCAACGACGTCGTCAGCAGCGAGGCGTTGCGCGCCTACTTCATCACGCCATCGGTCGGGCTCGATCTCGACAGCTACGTGCCAGGCCTCAGCGTCGGCGCCGGCGTCGACCTCGTGCCGGCGACGGTCGAGCTCCATCAGGACATCTACTTCGGTACCGATCGCGGCAACGCGAGCCTCGGCGGTAGCGCGTTCGGCGTCGGCGCGCGAGTCGGCGCGATGTATCGCCCGGCAAAGCTGCGCCAACTCTCGATCGGCGCGATGTGGCGGAGCGAGGTCAAAGAGGACTTCACCGGGACCGGCGACTTCAATGCGCCGCCGCCGTATCGCTCGACGTTGCCGCCCGATGGCGACATCAAGACGTCCGTCACGTTACCGCAGTCGGTGACGTTCGGCGCGAGCTATCAGCCGACGTCGGCGTTCGACATCGAGGCCGATCTGGTGTGGATGGGCTGGTCGACGTTCAAGTCGCTCGACATCATGATGCCGACCGCGACCGGTGACATGACGATCTCGTCGTCGGCAGAGAACTACAAAGACACGTGGACCGTGCGCGCTGGCGCCGAGTACAAGTTCGAGAAGCAGGGCGCCGCGGTGCGCGCGGGCTTCATCTACGATCCGGCGCCGGTTCCGGCGAGCACGCTCACCGTCCAGCTGCCCGACGTCGATCGCTACGACGTCACGGTCGGCGGCAGCATGCGGTTCTCGAACTACGATATCCACCTCGGCCTGTTGTGGGTGCTGCCGACCAAGCGCACGACCGGCGCCGACCTCAACATGCCGGAGTACAAAGGCACGTTCGACATCCAAGCGTTCGTCGCATCGCTGTCGCTCGCCGGTCGGTTCGGCCAGTAACGCTACGGCGCGATCTGCGTTGCGGTCTATTGAACCGCGCCGCCATTCGGCGCCGCTGCCGCTGGGGGCACGCCCCCAGCGTCGAGTGCCGCGTCGTAGATCCGGATCCGCGTTACCGTGCCGGAGCCGAACTCGGTGGTCGTGCTGTTGTCGTCGATGAAGAAGTTCGCCGCGGCGCCCGGCGTATCGAACGCGCCGACCGCGCCGGAATCGCTAAACGAGAACTGCAGCGCGCGATCGACGAACGCGGTGACCGTGCCCACGTCATCACGCGCTAGCGTGACCTGGTGAACGGCGCCGTTCGCGAACAGCGCCGCTGAGGTGTAGCAATCGGATCCAGGGCAACCGGTGACCGGGATGACGACGAACTGCAGTGTCGAGTTGACGATGTAGAGCCCGGCGTCGGACCCGAGCGCCTTGAAGTCGATCAGCTTGCGATAGTTCATCACGTCGTCGAACTCGAACACGATGTCGATCGTGTAGAGCGAGGCCGGAACCGCGTTGGACACGCTCAGCCCGAGGTTGTTGTTGAACGCGTAACCGCCCGCCGACAGCGTGCCGCCGAGGCCGTTCAACGGTGGGCCGCCGAGATCGTCGGCGTAGCTGTTGTCGAGCGAGTACTGATGGATCAGCGACGACGGCGTCGCGTCCGCCGAGCTGTCACCGCCGCCATCGCGACCGGCATCTTGCGTGCGTCCGAGGTCGGGAAAGTCGATCCGCCCACACGCCGCGAGGCCGGCCAAGATCCACGCGGCTCGCATGCGCGGAGTGTCGCCGGTATCCCGTCGACCGTGCAAGGATCCGAATCATGGCGAAGTCGAAAGGCGAGGTGCTGCACGTCGCAGGTCGCGATGTCACGGTGTCGAACCCCGACAAGCTGTACTTCCCGAAGGCGGGTGTTACCAAGCTGCAACTCGTTCGCTACTACCTCGCAGTGCAGGACGGTGCGCTGCGCGGGGTCGCGCGCCGACCGATGATCTTGAAGCGCTACGTCAACGGCGTCGAGGCCGAGCCGTTCTATCAAAAGCGCGCGCCCGACAAGCGGCCGGACTGGCTGCACACCGCGACGTTCACGTTTCCATCGGGCCGCAGCGCGGTCGAGCTCGTGGTCGACGACGCCGCTGCGTTGGTCTACGTCGTCAACCTCGGTTGCGTCGATCTCAACCCGCACGCGGTGCGCGCCGAGGACATGGATCGGCCCGATGAATTTCGCATCGACCTCGATCCGGTGCCGGGTGTCGGGTGGAAACAGATCGTCAAGGTCGCACGCGTCGCCAAGAGCGTGCTCGACGACCACGGCCTCGTCGGTTGGCCAAAGACGAGCGGCTCGCGCGGCGTGCACATCTGGGCGCGGATCGCGCCGGAATGGCCGTTCACCGAAGTTCGCCGCGCCGCACTCGCGTTCGCGCGTGAGGTCGAAGCGCGTGCTCCCGAGATCGCGACGAGCCAGTGGTGGAAGGAACAACGCCACGGCGTGTTCCTCGACTACAACCAGAACGCTCGCGACCGCACGACCTGCAGCGCGTACTCGGTGCGCCCGACGCCCGACGCGCGGGTGTCGATGCCGCTGTCGTGGGACGACTTCTTCGACTGCGACCCCGCCGCGTTCACGCTCCACACCGTGCCCGCGATGTTCGCTGCAAACGGCGACGCGCATGCCGAGATCGATCGCAACGCCGGCCGGCTCGACCAACTGCTCGCGCTCGCTGACCGCCAGGGCATGGGTGACGCGCCGCTGCCGCCACACTTCGCGAAGGGCGCAGCCGAGCCGCCGCGCGTCGCGCCATCTCGCGCGCGCAAGACGATGCCGGTGATCACGATCGCGCAAGCCAAGCTCAAGGTCGACGCGCTCGCCGGGCTCGAGCGGTGGAAGGCGCGCCATCCCGCGATCGCGACGCAGCTGCAACCCGCAGACATCCTCGTCGATACGAACCGCGGGCGCGCGACCGCGTGGTACCGCGTGCGGATCAACCTGCAGCACGTTCCGGCCGCCGAGCATCCGGCCGCCGAGCCGCCCGATCCCGATTACGATCCGAAGTCGGAGTACGGGCTCTAGAGCGGCGGGTTCACGAACGCAGCGGGCGTGATCTGGCCTGAGGTCACCGCGCTCGACGAGAACGTGTAGATCACGCCGCCGCCGCCACCACCGCCGCCACCGCCGCCACTGCCGAGCTTGGCACCGGGCGTGCCGGGCTGACCGATGCCGCCGTTGCCCGTTAGATCCGAAGTACCCGCTGCCACCGTCGCCGCCGATAAAGCCGTTGCCATCGCTGCCACCCATTCCGCCGAGGGTGTCGGCCCCGTCTCCGCCCGCGTTCGCCGTGCCGCCACCGCCGCCGCCGCCGCCGCCCAACGCTTCCATGATTCCGTCGAGCAAGACGATCGGCGAGTCGAACACGATCATGCCGCCGCTGCCGCCGCCGCCGGCTCCGGCGCCGGTAGTCCCGGCGATCGACATCGGTCCGCCACCGCCGGGTGCGCCGTTCGCAAACACGCGACTCGGTCTTGTAGCGTCGGAGTCGACCACGATCATCGAGCCCGCGATCAAGTAGATCGCGCCGCCCGACGCGCCGCCGTTCGGCAGCGGACCCGTCGTGCCGGATTCTGAACCGCCACCGCCGCCCCCGCAGCCGCCGTGCAGCGTCTTTGCAGGGGTCATCGCCGGTGAGCCTGCGATCGTCGGGTCGCAGCCTTCCGCTAGAGCGTCGCCGGCGGATCGAAGGACCCTCCGGTGGCCGGTTCCATCGTAAACAACAGAATCCCGCCGGCGCCACCGCCACCGCCACCGCCGCCACCAGGCACCGTCTGGGGACTCAGGACGCCGTTGCCGCCGCTGAAGGCTTGGTTCGGCATCGCATAACCATTGCCGCCGTATCCCGCGGTCGCGTCGCCACCTGCTCCACCCGAGCCGCCGCTGCCCATCACGCCGCCGCCGTTCAGCGAGCCGCCGCCACCACCGCCGCCGCCGAGCGCGCGGAACATGCCGCCGCCGGGCGCGATCGTCGCCGCATCGAGCACGATCATCCCGCCGCTGCCGCCGCCGTATCCGCCGCCGGCGCCCGACGAGCCGCCGGCACCGTCGGCACCGTTCGCTTCGATCGCGCCGGTGACCGAGATGGTCGGCGCCATCAAGTAGACCGCGCCGCCGGAGTCGGTCGGCGACAGCGCCGCGGAGCTGTCGGTTCCGCCCTGACAACCGCCGTGCAGAGATACGTACGGTGTGGTCGGCGATCGCGGAGGAACGCCGGCGTTCTGTGACGCCCCACCGTAACCGCCGGGAAAACTCGGGTCGAGCGTACCGCCCGCGCCGCCGCCGCCATTGGCGCTGCCGGCGAGCGGGAGCGTGTCGCACGCGGCCCAGTCCGCACCCGCCCCGGTGGAGCTCGGGCTGCTCGACAGGCTGAGCGATCCAGAGACGTTGATCACGCGGGTCGCGACGAGTACGAGGGGCCGCGGACCGGTGACGACGACCGGGCCTTCGATGTCGATCTCGGACGCGACCACCGCACAGACCGAGCTGTCGATCGTCGTCGAGTCGCACATCGAGCCGTTGGTCGACAGCGGCCCGGTGAGGGTCAGCTGCTTGCCCGAGTCGAGCAGGCACCGTTGGTAGAAGCCGTGCTCGGCGAGCGTGCCTT
>CAZDGY010000252.1:0-8209 GCA_964504685.1 uncultured Kofleriaceae bacterium
GCGGGTGATCGACGAGCTGGTCGTGACCGCGATGACCAAGAGCGTCGCGATGCGTCCGTCGATGGAGACCTACGCCGAGCAGATCAATCGTGCGCTCGCGACGATGCCGCAGATGGGCTCGAGCGCGATGCCGATCGCCGCGGTACAGACGCCGGCCGCCTATTCGGCGTACGCGACGCCTTCCGGTGCGCCGATCGCGACACCGCCACACGCCGGTCAGGTCGCTCCGGCGCAGCCCGCGATGACACCGTTGCAGTCGGCCGCACCGCCGCAGCACCCCTGGCAGGCGCCGCCCCGCAGTAGACGCGGACTCTATGTCGTGCTCGCGCTCGCTACGATCGGTGCGATCGGCGGGGCCGCGTACTATGCGAACCGCAACTCGAGCCCGCAGGTCGGAGCGAATCCGGGCGATCCGTGGGGCGAGCGAAAACCGGACCCATGGGCCGACAACGCGAACCACCCACCGACGCCCGCGCCGCAACCGAGTCCGGATCCGCTGCCGCCTACGCCGCCAGTTCCTTCGCAGGTCGCGAGCAACGAGCTGGATCCTCGCAACGCGGTCGATGTCGGCGATGGCGTCAAGCTGATCATCCCGGCCGACTTCAAGTGGGCGCGGAACGGCCCGCTGACGACGATGACCGGCCAGAAGCTGCCGGTCATGATCTTCGCCGCGGTGATCACCGAGCCATCGAACGATCCGAAACTGCTCGCCGCCGCGTACGCCGCCTCGACCGGGCTGACCCTCAAAGGCACAGGCACGGCGAACGTCGCCGGGATTCCCTGCGGCTCGGCGTGGTTCATGGGCATGTTCAACGGCATCGCGGTGTCGCAAGCCGTCGTCGCGGTGATCGGGCAGAACTTTCGCGTCGCGATCGTGCTGCAGGTGCCAGCGAACCTGACGAACGACACGCAGCTACTCGCGTGGGGCTCGAACTACTTGCAACACGGCGTGATCCTGCCGCGTTAGCTGGGGACGGTGTTCACTTTGACAACCGCGGCCTAGTGGCAGTCGTCGGGGAACTGCTCCGACGCGGTGTCTTTGACGTCGAAGAACCAGCGGACCTGATGGCTAGCTATGTTCTCGCGCAACCCGATTTCGGCGATTGCGTTGAGGCCCTCGAGCTTCTTCTGCGCCGCGACCGCTCTCTTCCAGATCGCGGCGACCGTGCAGCGCGGCGCGATCCGTCTCGCGTCGCACTCCCAGCCATCGATCGGCAGGGTCTCGACCCCGTCGATCCCGCCCATCACGCGGAACTGGCACTTCAGCTCCTGCTTCGCGCCGATCGGCTTGGACTTGTCGCGACCCGCGCGCGAGGGCGAGTTGAATCGCAGGTCGACCGAGCCGTTGCCGACCAGCGTCAGGTCGGCGTAACCATCGGGGTACACCCCTTCGGCTGAAACCCAGACGAGCTCGGCATCGGGCACCATCGCTTTGGCTTGCTCGACGCCCCACGCGATGAACGCGTCGACCTTGACGTGCTTCGGATCGTAGCCCGGCGGCCCGGCGAGCTTGTGATACGTGATCCACCCGCTGCCGACCGGCGCCGGCGCGCTCGGCGTGTTGCGCGCGACGACCTGTCTGATCTGGCGCTCGGCATCATCGAGCTGCTTGGTGACCTCGGCTTGCTTGTCCGGCGGTAGCGCTTTCACGTACTCGCGCGACTTCGCGATCTGCTTGAGCGCATTGTCCTCGGTCGATCCCGGCTTCGGCATCGGACCCGATGCCGCGAGCGTCGGCGTCGGTGTCACCGCAGGCGTAGGCGCAGGCGTCGGCGTAGGCGTGGGCGTGGGCGTGGGCGGATCTGGGATCGGCGCCACTGGGATCGGCGCCGGCGTGGGTGCAGGAGCAGCCGGCGTCGGCCCTGGCATCGGCGCTGGCGATGGCGCACCGGCGACCTGCGCGGGCTTGCTGTCTCCGCTGCCGCTTCCGACCGCCACCGCCGCCGCGATGCCGCCTCCGACCACGAGGATCGCCCCGATCGCGAGGATCAAGCCTTTGCGCGAGCCGGCTTGCCTCGGCGCGACCGGCGCCATCTGGCCGGCCGACGCACTCGAGGTCGTGTCATGGCTGCGTCCCCACGACTTCGGCACCGTTGGTTCCCAGCCCGACGGCCGCCCGCCCATCGAGCTCGTCGCGGTGATCGGGGTCCACTGATCGGCCGGGAGCTGTGCGGTCGCATTCTGCAACGCCGCGCTCATCGCCTGCGCCGATCCGTAGCGTTGGTCCGCGACCTTCGCGAGCGCGACCGCGATCACGTGATCGAGCTCCGGCGGCATATCCGGGCGACGCGCCCTGGCCGACGGCGGCGGCATTTCGATGTGCATGCGCAGCAGGTCGAACATCGAGTCCGCGACGAACGGTTTGGTCAGCGTCGCGCACTCGAACAGGATCACGCCCATCGCGTAGATGTCGGAGCGCGCATCGACCGGTCGACCCGCAGCTTGCTCCGGCGCCATATAATGAGGCGTCCCGAGCAGCGATCCGGTATGCGTCGCACTGCCGCCGAGCTCGGGCTGGAGCTTCGCGATGCCGAAGTCGAGCACCTTCGGTCGACCGGCGGGCGTGACGAAGATGTTGTCGGGCTTGAGATCGCGATGGACGACGCCCTTCAAGTGCGCCGCCGACAGCGCATCGAGCACGTCGACCGCAAGGCGAGCGAGCCCACCGAGCGGCAACGGCACGCCTCGCAGCTGGGCCTGCTCGATCACGGCCGACAACGGCACGCCATCGAGGTACTCCATGATGATGAACGGTCGACCATCGGGCAGCGTCGACAGATCGAGGACGTTGACGATGCTCTCGTGGCGGATCAAGTTGACCGCGCGCGCTTCGGAGAAGAAGCGCTCGACGACGTCGCGCCGATCGCTGCATTCGCGCGACAGCACTTTGATCGCGACGCGGCTGCCGATCTGCGGGTGCACGCCTTTGTAGACCCGGCCCATGCCGCCGATGCCGAGCAAGCGCGCGATGCGATAAGGCCCGATCGTCGTGCCGAGCAACGCGTCGCCGGCGATCGATGCGAGCTCCGTTCGATCGGCGCTGCACGTCCCCGGCCCTTGCTGCGAGGCGCCGCATTCCGGGCATACGAACATCGCGAAAGCCTAACACCGATAGCGTGCTGCGCTAGATCGCTCGTCACCGTCCGAAGGCCGGCCACAGCCGGACGATCGCGGACAACGCCGGACGGCCGAGCGCATAACGCCGCGTCGCGACACGATCACGCGCCTGGCTCGTCGCTTGCTCGTTGCGTCACCATGCTCGACGACCGCCCGCGCGAACGCTTGCTCAGCCGCGGCGCCGACGCGATCAGTGACGAGGAGCTGCTGACGATCTTGCTCGGCAGCGGCATGCGCGCGCGACCGGCAAGGCTCGTGGCGGGCGAGCTCGCTCGCGAAGCCGGCGGGTTGATCGCGTTGTCTCGCGCCTCGCCGCGCGAGCTGGCTCAGGTCGCTGGGGTCGGAGCCGCGCGCGCCGCTCGAGTGGCCGCCGCGTTCGAGCTCGGTCGCCGGGCGATCGCGGCCGAGCAACTCCGCGATCCGCTCGCCAATGCCGAGGACGTGCTGCGGCTCGTCGGAACGCGTCTGTCCGGCTTGCAGCAAGAGCTGTTCATCGCGATCGGGGTCGACATCCGCAACGGGGTGCTCGATATCGTCGAGGTCGCGCGCGGCAGCGTGCATGCGGTCGAAGTCCATCCGCGCGAAGTGTTTCGCCCGCTCGTGCGCATGGCTGCAGCGGGCGTCGTGCTCGTCCACAACCATCCGTCGGGCGATCCGACGCCGTCGTTCGACGACATCGAGCTCACTCGCCGCCTGCGCGCGGTCGGCGAGCTGGTCGGCATTCCGGTCGTCGATCATGTCGTGATCGCCGGCCCGCGGTTTCGTTCGATCGCCGAGTGGTGCGGTGTCGACTCGAGCTAGCTCACCACGTCGGCCTGGCGCTGTTCGGATCCGGATGCTGCATCACGTACGGCGCGGCGTCCGAGAACCCGAATACCGCGCCCGGCGGATCGATGTCTTGCCAGTTCACGAACTGCGCGGCCATATCGCCCGAGTCGGAGCCCGTCGCGACCGCGTACGTCGCGTCGAGGCTCGCCGCGCGCGGCGCCTCGTAGTCGGTCTGCTGGACCGAAACGTTGAACGGCACCACGCCGTGATAGCTGCTGTCGAGCAGGATCGGGTACGCGGTCGGCACCGAGTCTTTGCCCCAAGTTCCAGACGCGACATCGGGGCAACCGATGCCGATCGGCGGGTGTTGCGTCGCGAACGTTGTGTACGCGGTCAAGTAGTCGAAGTCGGTGCCCAAGGTCCCACCGTCGGGCGAGTACTCGTTCAGGTACTGCGTGATCGGGATCCCCGACGCGCTCGCACTCAACGTCTGCGCGTTTGCTTCGAGAGCGGCCAGGTAGGTGTCGGCGTTGTACATGACCTCGCTGAGCGTGGCCGCAGACCCCTGACCGACCGCGCTCTCGGGCAGCGTGAACCCGGCGACGACATCGCGATTCGGGTCTTGCGCGACCGCGGTGGCGAGCGCGCTCAGCCACGCTTGCAGTCGCGCCTCGGTCGCGCCCTGCCACAGCATCGGCATCCAAGCGTTCGAAGTCCGGTACTGGCCACATACCGTACCGACGCAATACTCGCTGCCCGACACCAACAGGTACGCCGGCACCGCGACGCCCTCGGGATCGAACGTCTTGTATTGCGTCTGGATGATCACCTTCTTGCCGTGGGCCGCAGCGACCGCGAGATCGGTGGCGATGCCGGCGACGCCATAGCTATTCTCGGTCGGCTCCATCACCGACCACGCGTACACGATCTGGACGCCGGTAAAGTCGTCGGCCAGCGCCGAGTCGAGAAACGCCGCGAGCGCGTCGGCCTCCGTCTTCGACGGCCCGGGCTGAACGAGCAAGGCGTAGTTGCCGGGGTACCAGCTCAGCGGTGCGGTCGCGGCGTCTGGCGCGTTCGCGGCGTCCACTGAGCTCGCGGTATCCACGGCCCCCGCGGCGTCCGGCCCGGCTCCCGGTTGACCGCACGCGAGCAAACCGAGCGCCGCGATGGAGATTGTTCTCGTCATGGCTAGAGCCCCATGCCGGTTTGGATCGCATCGAGCGTCGGTTGATTCCACGCGGCCACACTCGTGAACGAGTCGCAGTGGTAGCGACCGTCGTAATCGGTCCAGCTCGTCGGCGTGCCGGCCGCGCCGACCAACGCGTGCACGATCAGCGCGCTGCCTTCCATCACGACCTCGTCGACCGCGCCCGGCGGCGTGCCGCCTTCATCGGTGACAAAGTCGACCCGATGATCGAGCGCCCAGCTCGTCACCGTCTCGTCGAAGCTGCTCGCAGCGAGCACGGTGCTCGGAGGGCCCGACATTGTCTGGTTGTTCGAAAAGCACGGCGAGTCGTCAGGGCCAAGCCCGTGCACGTAGTTGATGAGCGCGGCGAAGTTCGTCGTCGTCGTGTCGGTCGGATAGCGGCACATGTTCGTCGCGGGCCCGGCGCACGCGATGGTCGACGAGCACGTCGCACCATCGACGTCGCAATGCCCGGTCGGATACGGCGCGTAAGGCCGGCCGCACGTCGCGTTGACATCGTAGAACGTCGAGCCGCCCATCGACATCTGGTAGATCGGGCTCGGTTGCAACGTACCCCACAGCACCGGCGACAGCGTCGCCATCGTGCCGAGGCTACAGCCGACCGTGCCGTACGGCTGACCGGCGGCGAGGTGCTGCGCGATCCAGCCGATTACCGCGGATGGCCGCTTCGCCTGAGTCGGCACGTCGACCGCATTCGCGTCTTTGCGTGTCCACCAGCCATCGCCGGCCGGAAACACGTCGCTCGAGCCGGTCATCCAGATCACGAACGCGGTCTTCGCGCTGGTGGTCGCTTCGAAATAGCGCGCGATCGGCGTCGCGTCGGTGTTCGTGCCACCCGAGCCCGCATGGAGCACGAGGGTCTTGTCGCCGTCGGGCGTAAACACGATCATCGCGCCCATGCCATCGACGACGAGCTCGAGCGCGAGCTTGGTGTGCGTCGAAGCATCGGGCCGTGTATACGTCCACGCCGCGCCGGCTTCGGCCGCAGGATGCGTGCACTGCAGCGGATCGGTCGAGCTACACGGCGCGGCGCACGCGTAACTCGCGTAGTGAAAGCCGGCTGCATCAGTCGGCAGCGGGTTCGGCAACGGCGCGAACGCGAGCGCCGGCGTATTCGGATCGCTCGTCGGCGCGCAGATCGCAACCGCGGGCACCGCGCTCGGCGCGGCGTCGACCGTTGCGTCGACCGCGGCATCGGATCCGGCGGCCGGCGCATCGGGCGCTTGTTCGCTGGTCGACGAGTGACAGCCCACGACCGCGACGAGCAACAACGAGTTGAGCCGCATGCCGTCAGGCAATGCAACGGCGCGGCCAACCGGCCCGCCGCCATCTCGATCTGGTTAGTAGCAACGAAGCTCGCGGCCCATCAACTCACCGCAGTTGCCCCCAGCGGAACACTGCGCGCATAGCTGATCGACGCACTGCGGGCACGCCGCTTGGCCCTGCAGACCGCAGTCGAACACAACGCACGTCGTCGGCACGTCGACGCACGCCGTGGGAATGCTGCCGTCGTCAGGGAGGGCCATGTCGTCCCGGCAGATCTGTCCCGATCCGCAAGTGACGCCCTCGCAAGATGTCGTCCCGGACAGCGGTGTCCCCGAAATATGTGCATCCGGGGCGGTTGCGGTCGAGTGACAAGCGACGAGCAGAGTAAAGACCCAGATGGCGCGCATAGCCACGATGGTTGCAACGCAGCGGCCAACGGATCGACTGCGGCTGCCCATTGTTGGCACCTCGGCGTACCTCCGACCGCCGTGATCGCGCAGCGGGTTTGTAACGCCGGTACCTCGAGGTGCCACGATCCGACGCAGGCTACGGCGTCGGTGAAGTCACCGGCTCTTTGTCGCCGCCGCCCGGCTTGCCTTCGAGCTCGCGCAGCTTCTTGCGCGCTTCGTCGCGCTCTTTCTCGGCATTCGCGCGCGATGCAACGGCGGAATCGCGCTCCTTCTCCGCGGCGGCTTGCGCGGTCCTCGCCGCTTCGCGCTCTTGCTCCGCGCGGGTCTGGCCCGAGCGCGCCGAATCTCGATCGGCTTCGGCGGCGAGCGCGGCTTGCTTCGCGCTCTCGCGATCGCGCTCGGCAGCTTCGCGCGCGGTCTTCGCGGCATCGCGCTCGCGCTCGGCGCGTTCGGCGACTTGGCGCGCGGTATCGCGGTCGCGCTCGGCTTGGGTTTGCGCCACTCGTGATGCATCGCGGGCCGCCTCGGCGTCGCTTTTTTCTTTCAACGCCTCTTCGGATTGCTTTTGCGCTTCATCGGCCGCGGTCTGCGCGCTGCGCCGCATCTCTTCGGCCGCCTTGCGCTTGCGGTCGGCGTCTTTGCGCAGCGCCTCGGAGTCTTTGCCTTCGCGCTGGGCTTGGTCGGCGCGCGCGTTCGCGGCATCGGCCTCGCGAGTCGCGGTATCGGCCGCGCGTTCTTTCTCGCTCGCATTCGCGCGCGCAGAGGCGGCGGACTCTCGAGCCGACGCGGCGATCGTGCGCAGCTCGGCCTCTTCGCGCGCTTGTCGCGACAGTTGGATCCACACCAGGGCGCCCGCGACCGCTGCGGCGACCAGGAACAGCATCGCGACCGTCGTAGCGCGATGCTTGCGCGACCAGCTCGCGAGCCGGCCGGTGAGCGAGTAGCGATGCGAGAATACGAGATCGCCGGTCAGGTACTGCTTGAGCGCGCGCACCAGCTCGTCGGCGGTGAACCGCTCGCTGGCCTCTCGCGCCATCGCGCGCGCGATGATTCCGGACAGCTCGGCGTCGCGTGGCATCGCGGGCGGCGCGGTTTCCTTGGATTCGAGCCACGAGAAGAACTGCTCGATCTGGCGCGTGCGCTCGCCCGGCCCATCGACGTGCTCCCACTGAAACGGCGTCCGTCCGGACACGACCTCGTACAGCGTGATCCCGAAGCTGTAGACGTCGAAGCTCGGATCGGCGCGCCGGCCTTGGCTCTGCTCGAGCGGCAGATACGGCGGCGTACCGGCGGCGACGGTGACCATCCGGCCGCTCGTCGACGGCGCCTCGTCGGTGAGGATCGGATCGCTGCCGACCGGCGCGTCGAGATCGCGCGCGATGCCCCAATCGATCAGCGTGGCCTCGCCGCGCTTACCGAGCAGGATGTTGTTCGGCGTGCA
>CAZDGY010000253.1:0-8174 GCA_964504685.1 uncultured Kofleriaceae bacterium
GGCGCGACCGTCGGGTTCATGGCGCTGTGCCTCGCGGCGATCTGGTGGGTGTTCAAGACCGGGCACAAGCTGAAGACGTGAGCCGCTTGATTGCCGGAGTGGCGTCGTGCATTGTCCCGGCAATCTTTCTCAAGGAGACTGCCGTGAAACTTTCGAACTGGTGTTGTGTTGTGGCGTTGCTGATCCCGGTGACTGCTTGCAAGAAGAAAGACGAGGCCGCTCCGGCGCCCGCGTCGAAGATGGCGCCCGAGGCCGACAAGAAGCCCGAGGGTGACAAGAAGCCCGAGGCCGCCAAGAAGCCCGACCCGACGCCGGCGCCCGCACCTGCCGCGAAGGTCGCCACCGGCGACGACCTCGCAAAGCGCTACGTCGAGTGCTACGGGTTCTTCAACTCGAAGGACTGGAAGCAGTTCGAGACGTGCTACACGCCAACCGCGACGAGCGACTTCGTCGACTCCGGGATGCCGGCCGCGAATGGCTGGCAAGAGATCCTCGACAAGCACACCAAGACGCTGACCGACGCGATGCCCGACGCGAAGGCCGAGCTCGAGGTCACGCTGATCAACGGCCACAACGGCGCGAGCGTCGCGCTGTTCACCGGCACGCACACCGGCGCGCTCAAGACGCCGATGGGCGATGTGCCGCCGACCCAGAAGAAGATCGGGCTCAACGTCGCCCATTCGATCCACTTCGCCGACGACGCCGGCAAGGCGGCCGACAAGCAGACGTTCTACGAGGACTTCGGCGTCGTGATGGGCCAACTCGGTCTGTCGAAGGCACCGGTGCGCGCCGCGCTCGATAAGCCGATGGGGCCAAACGAGATCGTTGTCGCGAAGGATGACGACACCGAGAAGCGCAACCTCGACATGGCGAACAAGGTGACCGACGCGTTCAACAAGCACGACGTGAAGGCGCTCGGCGATCTGTTCGCCGACGATCTCGTGTGGGCGGAGAACGGCATCCCGAAGGACTGGAACAAGAAGGAAGCGATCGCTTCGCACGCCAGCCTGTTCAAGGGCTTCTCGGACATCAAGCTCACCCAGGCGAACCAGTGGGCCGCGGGCGACTACGTCGTGTTCGAAGGCACGTTCGCCGGCACGAACGATGGCAACCTGCCGGACATGGGGATCAAGAAGACCGGCAAGGCGATGTCGCTCGGCTTCTTGCAGCTCTACAAGTTCAACAAGGACGGCAAGCTGACCCGCTCGTGGGGGTTCTGGAACAGCGCGGCCTTTGCGATGCAGCTCGGCCTCGTGCCGCCGCCGACCGACGGCAAAGCGCCCGCGAAGAAGTAACGCTCGGACGCGATCGCCGAAGTCGGTCTCTGACGTACGCTCGCGGGCATGACGGTGGCCCGCAGCGTGATCGGGATCTTGTTCCTCGCAGCGATCGCAACGGACTTGCGCGCCGACGATGCGGCGCCGTATGTAGCGCCGGATTTCATGGCGCAGCTGCCGCCGCTGCCGGCGTCCGCCGACGCGACGAACGTGTGGAAGCTCGACCTCCCTCAGGCGCTGCAGATCGCGATCCACCAGAATCTCGGCGTCGTGCTCGAGCGCGAGTCGGTCACGGTCGCGAGCTTGGGCATCGACGTCGCCAAAGGCGCGTACGAGCCCGTCGTGAGCTCGACCGTCGATCACGCGAGCGCCGATCAACCGCCGACATCGATCCAAGCGGGCATGCCCGGCGCGATCATCACGAACAAGAACGAGGATTGGCGGTTGTCGGTCGCCGAGCATCTGCCCACCGGTGCGCAGGTCGAGGTCGACTTCTTGAACTCGCGCCTCGCTTCGAACGGCGGCACCGCGGTCGAGCCGCTGTACTACTCGTCGACGGTGCAGGCGAGCGTCACCCAGCCGCTGCTGCGCGGGTTCTCGACCGATCTCGTGGTGCCACGCGTCGATCTACTGCGCGCGAAGATCGCATCGAAGAAAGAGCGCGCACAGCTCGCGGTCACCGCGGCCGACGTGATCGAGCGGACCGAAGACGCGTACTGGGACGTCGTGCTCGCGTTGTTCACGTACGACCTGCAAGTTCGTTCGCAGAAGCGCGCGGAGGACCAGCTCGCGTTGACCCAGCGCCAGATCGCGTCGGGCTTGAACCCGCCATCCGACCTGATCTCGGCGGAGAGCACGCTCGCGCAGCGCAACCTCCAGGTCGTGCAAGCCGAGCAACAGATCGAAGCGAGCTCCGATGCGCTGCGCACGATCTTGAACCTGCCGCACGAGGAGTGGTCGCGGCCGATCATCCCGAGCGACTTGCCGACGTTCGTGACCCAAGCGGCGTCGGCCGAGGACGCGCTCGGCGTCGCGCTCAAGCATCGGCCCGAGCTCGTCCAGCTCGATCTCGATCTCCAGACCGCGATGCTGGCGGTTCGCCAAGCCGAGAACGCGAAGCTGCCGCAGATCGATCTCGGGCTGACCGCGTCGCTGTTCGGAGCAGACTCGACCTACGGCGGCGCGCTCGACGGTGTCGGTCGAACGAACGCGACCGGCTATAGCGTCGTGCTCAACATGTCGTGGACGCCGCTCCAGCGCGCGACCTCCGCGGTCGCCGAGATCCAGCGCTCGAACCAGCGACAAGCGGTCGTGCGGCGCGAGCAGGTCGTGCAGAACGTCTGGTTCGCCGTGCGCGATGCGGTGCGCAACCAGTCGGGCGCTGCACGACAGGTACTCGCCGCTGCGAAGTTCCGCGCGCTCTCGACCGAGAACCTCGACGTCGAGCAACGCAAGTTCGTGGCCGGCACGTCGTCAAACTTCCTCGTCGCGCAACGCCAAGAGGAGCTGGCAAATGCTCAGCTGTCCGAGCTCCAGGCGGTGCTGACCCACAAGAAGGCAGCCGCCGCGCTGTTGCGCGCGATGGGCACGTTGCTCGAAGCGCGCCATGTCGTGTTGCAGTAGCTACTCGGCGTGGAGCGCTTGGATCGGATCGAGTCGAGCCGCGCGCATCGCCGGGTACAAGCCCGACGCGACGCCGACGACGATCGACACGCCGAGAGATAGCGCGATCGACCACGTGGTGACCACGGTTGGCCAATCCGCGTAGGCCGCGACACCGCGACCGAGCGCGACACCGAGCGCGACGCCCAGCAACCCGCCGAGCATCGCGAGCGAGAACGCGGTGACGAGGAACTGAAATCGAATGTCCGAGCGCCGCGCTCCGACTGCGCGACGCACGCCGATCTCGCGGGTTTGTTCCAGCACCGACGCCAGCATGATGTTCATGATCCCGATGCCGCCGACGAGCAGCGAGATGCCGGCGATCAGGCCCATCACGAGGTTGAACAGCTGCTGGGTCTGCTTGCTGTGCTCGAGCAGCGCATCGGGCACGACGATGTCGTAGTCGCGCGCGCCGCCGTGTAAGTGATCGAGCAGCGTGCCGACCACCGCGCCGGTCTCGCGTGCCGGCGCTTGCGGCTCGAGCCGCACGACGATCTCCGACAGCGGAGCCTTCATCGGATCGTGATCGAGCTTGCGCAGCGCGGTCGTGAACGGCATGTAGATCTCGTGGTCGGTCGACGACACCGCTACGCCTTGCACTTCAGTCACCGGGTTCGCTTCGGCGACGAGCACGCCGATCACCTCGCACCACACGTCGTTGATCTTGAGATCCTTGCCGATCGCGGGGTCGACGCCGAATAGGTCGCGGCGCACGCCCGCGCCGATCACGCAGACCTGGCCGTGGTCGCGCTCGTCGGCCAGATCGATGAACCGACCTTCCGCTAGCGCGAACGGCGTGACCTCGCGATGGCGATGACCGACGCCGTAGGCCTGCGCGGTCGTCTTGCCGCCGGCCGAGAGGATCTTGTAGGGCTCGATCTCGACGCGCGGTGCGGCGAACACGACACCGGGTACCGCCTCTTCGATCGCCTCGATGTCGCGCTGCGACAGCCCGACCGACTTCTTGCGAATCTCCTGCAGCTCTTCCGGCTTGAACGTCTTCGAGCGGATCACGACGTTGCGCGTGCCGAGCTTGTCGATCAACGCGAGCGCTTGCTTCTCGGCACCGGCGCCGATCGACAGCATCGCGATCACCGCACCGACGCCGAACATCATGCCGAGCATCGTCAGCGTCGTGCGCAGCTTGTGCTCGCCGAGGCTGCCGAAGGCGGTCGCGAACGCGTCGAGGACTCGCCTCACGGCTTGACCTCTTTGGCAGCCGAACCGGCGCTGCCCAGCGCGTCGAGCGTCGCGGTCGGATCGCGCAGCGCGATGTCGTCGCCGTCGTGGAGGCCGCTCTTGATCACGACTCGGCCGGCGGTCGCGGCGCCGATCTCGACGGTGACCGACTCGAATCCGGTCGCGGTCTTGCGATAGACGATCGTCTTCGAGTCCTTGTCGAACACCGCTTGGCGCGGCACGACGAGCGCATCTTCCTGATCGAGGACGAGCGTCGCCGACACGCGTTGCCCCGGCTTCATCACGTCGCGGTCGGTCTTGTCGAGCGTGACCGTCACCGCGAAGTACTGCACCGGCGAGCCGTTCTGGCGCGGCTGCGCGAGCTTGTCGACCAGCTTGATCTGCCCGTGGAACGTCAACTCGGGGTGCGCTTCGACCATGACATCGGCGGGCTGCTTCTCGGTCAGCCCGCTGCCGTCGACTTCGAGCACGTAGACGACTGCCTCCATCTGATCGAGCAGCGGGATCTCGGCGACGCTTTGCCCCGGCATGATCTGCTGGCCGACCTTGCGCAGGTGGCCCTGCCAATCGCGTTCGATCACGAAGATGCCGTCGTTCGGCGCGGTGACCTGCATGCTCGCGAGCGCTTTGTTCGCGTGATCGATCGCGAGCTGCGCTTTCTGCTTGTCGACGACGATGACCGCGGCGTTCGAGGTCGTGCTCCGCTTCTCGAGTTGCTTGGCCTGGGTCGCGTGTTGCTCCTTCGCGTCGGCGAGCTTCGCGTCGACCTCGGCTTCGATGATCTGGTTGCGCGAAAAGATCGTCTGGTCCTTCGCCTGGAACCGTTTGGTCGTTTCGAGCTCGACCGTCGCGAGATCGGCATCGGCCTCGCTGTCGGCGACCGCGGCGCGCGACTTGACCGCCTCTTCGGCGAGCCGCGCGTTCGCCGAATCGAGGTCGCTCGTGCCATCGATAAGCCGTTTCTGCGAGTCGCTCGGATCGAACTTCACGACCACATCGCCTTGCTTGACGGTCGTACCGTCGGGCGCGAGCCACGCGATCTTCATCGGTCCGAACGGTCCGCCTTGGCGCGGCGCGCTGAGCTCCGCCGCCTTGACCGCCTTGAGGTTGCCTTCGGCGGTGACGTGACGAACAAACTTCTGCTTCGTCACCGTGTAGGTCGCAACCGACGGACTCGCCGCGGCGTGACCGCGAAACACCAAGACGTAGCCGCCCGTGCCGAGCGCGGCGAGCACGACGACGGTGATCGCGAGCTTGATCACGGCGCTGGCTCCGTCCGCGAGACTCGGTCGCCCGGCTCGAGCCCTTTGACCACCTCGATCGCGGTCGTCGATCGCTTGCCGAGCTCGAGCTTCACGCGCTCGAGGCCGCTGCCGCGCTGGCGATAAGCCACCGGCCCGTCCGGTTTGACGAACACGGTCTCGACCGGAACGACGATCACGTGCGCGCGCTTGTCGGTCTCGACCTCGCCGCGAAACCGCATTCCGGGCCGGAGCGGTACCGTCGTCTTCGCGAGCGCGAGCTTGAGCTTGACCACCTTGCTCGGATCGACGTCCGACTTCGGCTCGACGCTCTTCGCGATCGACTGGACGGTCCCGGTGAGCTGCACGTCGGGCTGCGCATCGAGGCGGAGCGTGATCGGCTGGGCCGGTGCGATCCGCGCGATGTCGACCTCGTCGACGACACCGTCGCCGACCATCGCGCCGAGGCCGACGATCTGCATGATGTCTTCCATCTTCCATACGCTGTCGCCGACCTTGTGCTTCTCGCCGCGCCAGTTCACCGGCATCACGATCGTGCCGGCGCGCGGCGCACCGACCTGCATCGCTTCGATGTTCTTCTGTAGCTCTTCGACCCGGTGCTTCGCGTATGCGGCGTGATCGGTGAGGCGTTCGAGCTCCTGCTCGTCGGAGCGTTTCGCTTCCGCCGCGTGGTTCTTCGCGCCGGCGAGCACGAGCTTCGCGTTGTCCTCGTCGAGCTTGAGCGTCTTCAAGTCGACGCTCGCGACCAGATCCGGCGTGCCCTGCGCCTTGAGCGACGCCTTGCGCAGCGCCGCTTCAGCTTCGGCGACCTTGAGCTCGTCCTCACGGCGAGCGAGCGCGGCATCGACGCGTTTCTTCTCGAGCTTCTTTTGCGCCGCATCGGACTCGTTCTTCATCGTCTCGAGCTCGCGAACTTGGTCCGACGGATCGAAGCTGATCACCGGATCGCCGGCTTTGACGTCGTCGCCCTCGGTCGCGAGGTTCGCGATCTTGAAGTTCCACACACCGGGGAGCGGGGGCGGCTTGATATCGGTCGAGTCGACTGCGGCGAGAACGCCTGTGACCTCGACGCCGATTACGAGATCGTCGCGCTTGACGTCGGCGAACTGCAGATCGGCCGCGCCGTGCGAGCACGCCCAGAGCAACCCGACGAGCATCACGCGCTTCACGTGCCGTCTCCGATCACGACGACATCGCCTTCTACCAAGCCTTTGTCGACCGCGCATGCTTGCGCGTCACACGGGCCGAGCGTCACGTCGCGCGCCCCGCCGCTCGCGAGCCGCACGCTCGTTTGTTTGCCGAACGTCACCGCGCCGCGCGGCACGAGCACGACATCTTCGAGCCCCGGCCGGCGCAGCTCGACCTTCACCGACATCCCCGGGCGCAGGCGCGAATCTGGTTTGCCGAGCGCGAGCTCGACCGAGAACGCGCGGCGCAGCGACTGCTCGCCCTTCGTTCGCGCGACCGGCGTCAGCTGGTTGACGGTGCACGCGAACGGCTCGCCCGGATACGCGTCGAGCGTGCAAGTGCCGGTCATCCCGACGCTGACCCGGCCATCATCGACGTCGGACAGCTCGGAGTGAACCTCCATGTTCGCGCCGAGGTCGGGCATCGTGACGATCGGCCAACCCGGCTGCACGGTGTCGCCGATGTGATACTTGCGCCCCTCCCACGGGTGGTTGTCGATGACGATCACGCCGGCACGCGGCGCCTTGAGCTCGAGCGCGTCGATCACCGTGGCGGCGGCATCGATCGCGCGCTTGGCCTTGTCTTCATCGATCTTCTTCACGCGCAGGTCGAGCTCGGCGGCTTGCTTCTGCGCGGCGTAGTCCTCTTGCGCTTTCTTGACCGCGACCGCGGTGCGTTTCTCTTCGAGCTGACGATCTTGGGCTTCGCGCCCGGCGAGCAGATCGGCCGGCACGTCGGCGCGGACCTTCGCCTTGTCGTACGCGACCTGCGCTTGAGCGAGCGCGTTCGCCTTGTTCTCGGTCTCCATCGCCGAGACGTCGCGAGCGGTCTGCAGCGTCATCGCAGCCTCGAGCCAAGTCAGATGCTTTTGCTCGAGGTCGGCGGTCACCGCGGAGTTATCAAACGCGAGCACGCGATCGCCCGCCTTGACCTCGGTGCCGTCCTCGGCCATCCAGCGAATCGCGAGCTCCCAGGTCGCCGTCGTGCGCGGCACGCTGAGCTCGACCGCGACGACCGCGCGAAGCTCGCCGGTCAGCAGCACGCGATCTGCGACCGAGCCGCGCGTCACCGCCTGCGTTCGAGTCGCGGCGGCGCCGTGCTTCGCCGGTGCGCGGTAGCACGCTGCGATCGCGATGGCCGCCAGCGCGTACCTCATGCCGCCGCCTGCTTGCGCTGGTCCGACGTGACCTTGCCGTCGAGGATCCGGATCGCCCGCGGACAGCGCGCCGCGATCTCGGGCTCGTGCGTGACGATGATGATCGTGTTGCCCTCGGCGTGGAGTTGATGGAATAGCGCCATGATGTCCTCGGTCGTCGCCGAATCGAGGTTGCCGGTCGGCTCGTCGCACAACAGCAGCGACGGCTCGGTGACGAGCGCGCGCGCGATCGCGGTGCGCTGGCGCTGGCCGCCCGACAATTGATACGGCTTGTGGCTGGTGCGGTGCGCGAGCCCGACGCGCTCGAGCGCCTTCCTCGCGCGCTGCTCGCGTTCGCGCGCCGGTATCCCGCGGTACTGGAGCGGCAGGACGACGTTCTTCAGCGCCGACGCGCGGTGCAGCAGCTGGAAGCTCTGGAACACGAAGCCG